>JBJEAY010000712.1:0-5341 GCA_051869575.1 Prevotella sp.
TCATCGAGGTGGAGGACAACGGAGTGGGTGTTGACCCCAAGGACAAAGAACGAATATTCAATGCCTTCTATCAGTCGGCCGACAACAAGCCAGGAACAGGTATCGGATTGTCGATTGTGAAGAATATCGTTGAGCAGCACCACGGCAGTGTGAGCGTGAAGTCGGAACCTGGGCATGGTTCAACGTTCACTGTATTGCTGCCCGTGAGACAGGAGGCAGAGGTGGAGCAGAACTTGACTGCCGATATTCAGGAAGACAAGGAAATCGCGGATGTTGAAAAAAAATCTGCCCCCCCCAGTCGCTTAAACGCTCCTATTGAGGACTCGGCTATACTCATTGTGGATGACAACGACGACATGTTGTCTTATCTCAAAGACAACATATCCGAGAAATACAAGGTGGTGATGGCTCATGACGGTTTGGAGGCTCTCGACAAATTGGCTTCCAACGAGGTGTCGCTCATCATCTGCGACTGGATGATGCCGCGAATGGACGGTGCGGAGTTATGCCGCCGCGTGCGCAGCAATGCATCAACAAGTCATATCCCCTTTGTCATGCTTACGGCCAAGACCGACACCGACTCCAAGGTGGAGGGCATGAACGTGGGTGCCGATGCATATATCGAAAAGCCGTTCTCCATCAGTTACCTCGAAGCATGTTGCCTTAACATAATGCAAATGAGAAGGATGTTGCGCGACAAGTATTCCGCCTCGCCATCAGAACCTATCACCGAGATAGCATCGTCGAGTGTGGATAAAGAGTTTCTTGAACGTATGCAGAAGATAATTGAAGAGAATTTCTCCAATCCCGACCTCAATGTCAACTTCCTTGCCGACAAGATGTGCATCAGTAGGTCGCGACTCTTTGCCAAGATAAAGACTCTTGCCGACGTGTCGCCCAACGACATGATACAGATAGTGAGACTCAAAAAGGCCGCCCAACTGCTTGCCGAAGGCAACATGAAGGTGAGCGAGGTGTGCTATACGGTGGGATTCAGCAATCCGTCGTATTTCTCGAAGTGCTTCTACAAGCAGTTTGGAGTAAGTCCTTCGGACATTAAAAAATTAAAAGACTAAGGAAATAAAAATATGAGAAGACTTGCACTTGCGTCATTGATGACGCTTACGTTTGCTGCCGCAATGGCACAGAATCCTATGAAAGAGGAATACAAGCGTTCGCCAGTGATGGGCACCGAATGGAATGCTCCTGGTAATGCTAATCCGTTTATCCCCGGTTATTTCGCCGATCCGACCATCAGGAAGTTTGGCGACACATATTATCTCTATGCCACCACCGACGGCACCGGCAACGGCTACGGGCCGGCGCAGGTGTGGGTGAGTTATGACTTTGTCAACTGGAAGAACTTCGTGATGAACTGGCCAACGACAGAGGTGGTGTGGGCACCCGATGTGGTGAAGCAACCCAACGGCAAGTATCGCTACTACTACTGCGAGCCTTGTAATATAAATATAGGTGAGAGCGACTCGCCCCTCGGTCCGTGGAAGAATATCCTCGGCAAGGAGGATGCCGTGATGGTGCCCGACCGCTATATACATAATATCATCACGCTCGACCCCATGCTCTTCGAGGACGAGGATAGCAGTCAGTATTTGTATTTCACTACTTGGGGAATATTCGATGGTTTCGGTTGCGGAGTGGCAAAGCTGAAGGAGGGCGACTTTGATGTCAATGCCCTGCCTGCTAATCTTAAGCTTGACGCAAGGGGATGGCATGAGAGTAATCCGTTCCCCATTGCTGCCGACGCTTTCTTCACCGACAAGCGGCTTATTCCAAATACCGAATTGAAGGATGTCTTCGAGGCACCATTTGTATTCAAGCGCAATGGTATTTACTATTTCACCTATTCCTCGGGCAGTTGCCATACCGACACTTATCGTGTGCAGTATGCCACATCCACCGAAGGACCGATGGGACCGTTCACATATAAGGGAGAAATCCTCACCACCAATGAGGACGAGACAGTGCATGGCCCGGGACATCACTCCATACTGGAAATCGACGGCGACTACTACATAGTATATCACCGTCATAACAATCCCAAGTCGGTTCACGGCTTCAACCGCCAGGTGTGCATCGACCGTCTGACATTCGATGCAGAAGGAAATATCCTCCCAATAATCCCCACTCACAACGCAGAGGATGTATCTGTTATCGCCTCCTCCTCGGGGAAGAGAGGGGTATTGCAGGGTTGTGTTGCTACCGCCTCCTCATACTACGACGAGTGGTTTAAGCCCGAATATGCATTTGATGATAACAACGCCACATTGTGGAAGGCTCGCCACACCAACTGGGACTCAGCCACAGGTAAGCATCACGACGAGTGGATACAGCTCGACTTGGGTAAGGTGAAGAAAGTGAATGAGATATGGACTCAGTTTGAGTATCCCACGTTCTTCTATCAATATAAACTCGAAACATCCATCGACGGAAAGACATGGACAATCTTTGCCGACCGCACGAATAATACCATGCAAGGCTCGCCCATGATTGACAAGGGCAAATGCAAGGCAAGATATGTGCGACTCACCATCACCGACACGCAGAAAAACGGTCACATGCCGGCTGTGTGGAACATAAAGGTGTGGGACAAGGCTCCACGCTTGCCCGAAATAAATGTGGAGAGCAATGATGCCTATCCGGGAATGCACCGTAAGGATGTGCAACCCGAGGAGCGCATAGGTGGTGTCATCTCATTTGATGCCGACAAGATAGCTGGCAATGCCGACAAACCGTTTGACGTGAAGACGATTCCAGGTTTCACTGCCAACAAACCGTTGCGCATGAGGGTTAAGGACGGTAGATGGGCGATGTTCTTTAATGGAACACAGTATCTTGAGAGCGATGCTACACTGCCTTCGGCATATCGTTATAACTCTCCATACACAATCTCGGCTTGGGTGCTGAGTACGAAGACTGGTCCGGTTTCTACCATAGCCTCTCTCTCGTCGTCAAATGCGGATCTTGCGACAACGGCTTTCCGTCTTGGTTCCGACCCTGGGGCAGGACTCATCAATCACAACGGCTCGTTTGAGAGTTGTGGCGCTCCCGATGCAGTGAAGGCGGGAGTGGGCAAATGGCAATTATGGACTGTCACCTTCGACGGATGGATGGAGCGTGTGTATTGTAATGGCAAACTGGTGCACGAGCAGAACAACTTCATCATGGTGCGTCCTGAGGGTAAGGTGACAATAGGTGCAGACGGAGCTGGGACAAATAACTTCTCGGGATATATCCACTCGCTCACTATCATGCCTGCATCTATGTCGGAAAAGGAGATTGTCGAGCAATATGAGGCCACTAAGGATGCAAACCATCCCTCTCTCGGCGATGATGACTTCGAGGAAATCGACCCCGACAGTAAGTTTGAACTATCGCCAGACATGAAGAAGGTGTTTGAGAAGAAAGAGACATTCACACTCTCTGCACAGACAGAGGCTTTCAACGATGCACCACTGAAGAATGGCGGCGAGGCATATATGGAGATTGAGGGCGACTTTGTCGTGATGGCTACTATCGATGATATGGAGGGACTCTCAGAGCGTAGTGTCAAGGGCTATAATGAGTGTGGTATCTTGGTTATTGCCGGAGACAAATATTGTCAGCTCGGTGCTTTCCCGCTCTACAACTGCGGTAATATGTTCACTCAGCTCAGTAAGGAAGGCCGACCGCAGTATCCCAACTACAAGGGATATGGCTTCGACCGCTATCTCCACTTCGAGCGTAGGGGCAACCAGCTCTTTGCCCGCACGAGTGCCGACGGGAAGACGTGGGAGAACATGCCAGGCTCTCCACTCACGCTAACAACAGAAAAAGTCAGAGTGGGAGCCTATCAGACAACCTATTCGTCTAATCTGTCGTGGGCAAAGCTGCGCGACTATGTAATATACAAGAAATAAAAGAGACATCATTAACTTTATTGCAGTTGTTGATTGTTTGTCGAAAAAAATATGTAACTTTGCAGCCAAATTTTCAAAACGGCTATAATGAAGAAGTTACTCGAACTCTTTAAAAAAGAGAAAAAGGCCAAGAAGGGCCTAATGGCAATAGAGTGGGTGGTGATGGGATATCTCGCCATCACCACCCTCTTGATGCTTTTTACATATACTAAGGTGCACTCGCCCGGGGAGATGTTGTGGGGCAGGGTACAGATTGTGATAATGACATTGGCATTGTGGGCGGTGTATCGTATGTTGCCGTGCCGTTTCACCCGCTTGTGCCGCATATTGGCGCAGATGGCATTGCTGTCGTGGTGGTATCCCGACACATACGAGTTCAACCGTATGTTTCCCAATCTCGACCACCTGTTTGCCTCGTGGGAGCAGGGCGTGTTTGGTTGCCAACCTTCATTGCTATTCTCGCAATGGTGCTCATGGTCGGTGTTCAGCGAACTGATGAATCTCGGCTATTGGTCGTATTATCCCATGATTGCCGCCACGGCACTATATTTCTTCTTCTGGAGATACGACCAGTTTGACAGGGCGACATTCATCATCCTCACCTCTTTTTTCATATATTACCTTATATATATAATAGTACCAGTGACAGGACCGCAATATTATTATGCGGCAGTGGGGGTGGATAAGATAGCGCAGGGCATTTTTCCTAATGTGCACGATTGGTTTAACACCCATCAAGAGTGTCTTGCCAATCCAGGATGGCACGATGGACTGTTTTATAGGCTTGTGAGCGATGCTCATAATGCGGGCGAGCGTCCCACGGCAGCATTCCCGAGCAGTCATGTGGGAGTGAGCACTATCCTCTTGTTGTTGATATGGACTGCCCGCAATCGCCGACTGCTCTATTGGCTACTGCCTTTTTATGTGTTGTTATGCCTATCCACGGTGTATATATATGCCCATTATGCCATCGATGTTCTTGGTGGATGGGTATCGGCAATAGTGCTGTTTTTCGGTTTGAAGTTCTATTACGACCATTTTATACGAAAATAGCCAAAAAAGGCGGTGTGTTCGCACACAAAACATTGATTTGTATCAATATAATGCGTATATTCATAAAAAACAAGGAGAAAAATATTGCGTATATGAGAAAATCGTCGTACCTTTGCAGCGTCAAAAGACAACAAGGGTGTTAGTCGAAGACATTAAACGGTAAATAAGAATTTGATTTAGGATACATCATACTTAGGTTTTTAGTTATAAAGGTTATTAGGTAATAAGATTGATTTGTTTCGTTTGATAGGTTAGTTTTTTTTGGTAAAAGATTAGATTGTTTCGGATAACACAAAAGGAGGCCGTGAGGCTGTGAATTTGGTAAATTAATTTTTTGCAATAAGGCCTGGTGATTCGTCATCAGGCTTTAT
>JBJEAY010000713.1:0-5340 GCA_051869575.1 Prevotella sp.
TTCTCCTTCAATTTGGAGGAAATGTGGATCGATGTCGCGAATGAAGCGTGATGGGGTGTCGAATTCCATACGCCCGTATCTGAACCTGTTTTGTGCGCAGGTGAGAAAGCAATGCTTCTCAGCCCTGGTGATTGCCACATACAACAATCGGCGCTCCTCTTCAAGGCCTCTCATACTGTCGCTGCACATAGGTGAGGGGAAGATGTTCTCCTCAAGTCCTACCACAAAGACAGTCTTGAATTCCAGTCCTTTTGCCGCATGTATAGTCATCAGTACAACCTTCGGTTCGTCGGAGTCGCCATCGCTGTCAAGGTCGGTCATAAGCGACACCTCCTGCAGGAAATCCGTAAGCGACACATGGTCGCCCATATCTTCTTCCTTGCGGTCTTCGACAAAGTCGGAAAGACCAGATAGAAATTCCTCGACATTCTCCTGCCTTGCAATGTCTTCAGGATCCTTGCCTGCAAAGATGTCCTTCGACATTCCACTTTCTTGTATGATGTCGCGTCCGAGTGAGTAGGCATCCTCATTGAAACTGCGCTGCATCCATCCTTCGAGCATGGTGCAGAAATTGCGCAGTTTGGTGTGCGTAGCCTTGCTGATATCCAGTCCGCAAGCCTCAGAATTGTTAAGCGCCTTCCATATACTTATGCCTTTTTCTGTGGCCTTCTCCACAATCTTCGACAGGGTGGTATTGCCTATTCCTCTTGCGGGATAATTGATGATGCGCTTTATGGCTTCCTCGTCATCAGGATTAGCCACCACGCGATAGTAGGCAATGATGTCCTTTATTTCCTTGCGCTGGTAGAAGCTCAGTCCGCCGTATATCCGATATGGAATGTTCTGCTTGCGCATATATTCCTCGAAGCTACGGCTCTGGGAGTTGGTGCGGTAGAGAATGGCGAAATCGCTATAAGGGCAGCGGTCGCTTCGTCGCAGGCGTGATATCTCGCTGCATACGATCATGGCTTCTTCCTTGTCGCTGTATGCCATCTTTAGCTTTATCTTTTCGCCTTGTTCGTTTTCGCTGAAAACGTTCTTGGGTATCTGCCTCTGGTTATGTCTGATAAGACTGTTGGCGGCATTGACGATAGCCTGTGTCGAACGGTAGTTGCGCTCGAGTTTGAACAGACGTGCATTGTTGTATGTCTTCTGGAATCCGAGGATATTGTCGATATTTGCACCACGAAAACTGTATATGCTCTGTGCATCGTCGCCTACCACGCAAACCATCTGACGTTCCTTAGTGATCTGATTGACAATGGCTTGCTGGGCGAAGTTGGTGTCTTGATACTCATCCACAAGTACGTATTCAAATCTCTCGGCATACTTACGTCTGATTTCCTCGTTGTTGGCAAACAAGAGATAGATGTTCATGAGCAGGTCGTCGAAATCCATTGCATTAGCCTGTCGGCACCTGTCGCTGTATCGTAAATAGATATCTTTTATAGCTGGCATCCTACGTTGCATGTCGGTAGTGACAGCATTGTTGGAATTAGCATATTGTGAGGCTGTCAAAAGATGGTTTTTGGCCATACTGATACGATCGGCCACTGCTGCTGGCTTGTATATCTTCTCGTCGAGGTTCATCTCCTTGATGATAGTCTTTACGAGCGACCTTGAGTCAGTTTGGTCGTAGATGGTGAAATTAGAGTTAAAGCCTATGTGGTTGGCTTCAGCTCTAAGGATATGCGAGAAGATGGAATGGAAGGTGCCCATGTTGATGTAGCGTGCCTGAGAACCGACTATGGTCTCTATGCGCTGTTTCATCTCCTTTGCAGCCTTGTTGGTGAACGTAAGTGCAAGGATATTCCATGGTTTTAATCCTTTTTCCCCGATGAGGTAGGCAATCTTATATGTAAGTACTCTCGTCTTTCCCGAACCAGCGCCGGCAATAACGAGTTGCGCGCCCTCGCAGTATTCCACGGCGGCGCGTTGACTCTCATTCAATTCATTCAAAATATTATTTTCCATTACCTCATCAACACTTATGATACTTTAATACTTTAATACTTTAATATTTTAATTTTTTAATTCTTTAATTTTTTAATATTTTAATATTTCACCCTTTCTCCCACTTGCTCCGCTATGGCCTTCATGCCCTTAATACTTGGATGACCATTGATTTTGTCAATGTCTCTCAGTTCGATGCATGGAATGTCGTAGTGTTTGCAGATAGTCTTTACCGATGTGTTGATTTCGTCAGACAGTTCGCTGTTGAGAATGAAATATATCTCAACATTGGGATAATGCTTCTTCAGACCGTCGAGCATACATGCCATGGCTGGGCGGAAGGTGTAAAGCTCCTTGTTTGTCCAGTTGCCATATTTAAAATCTCCGATAGGGGAGTGGGCCCAACAATCGTTGGTGGCACCGAAGACGAGAATAATATCGGGGCAACCGAGGTGTTTGAGACGATTGACAAACGAGCGGTTGGAGTAGTCCTCGCGGTTATACCCCGTGAAGCACACCGTGGAGCCCGAGAACGAGTTGTTCTTATCCAGTCGCCAACCCTTTTTTGTTATCAACTGGTGCCACCAAGTCTGTTCCACTGTTGTCACGTCAGTGTTCTCGTGTTTTCCATTCCAATACCATACAGCATTGGAGTCACACGAGAGGTAATTCTCGAATGTGCTATATGAATCACCAAGTATCGACACTGCAGGTCGATATTCACGCGAAGACTGTGCCCAGGTCATGGACACTGTCATCACTGATATTGCGAAAAGAATTATTTTTTTCACAGAACTTTAATACTTTAATTTTTTAATTTTTTAATTATACATTAGAACCTATATCCTAAGGTTAGCATTAGCTGATGACGCTTGTTGCTCACCTTGCACACCTCGAAATTATTGTTGGGCAGACAGTCGCTATTGATATTGTCGGCACAGTCATAGAAAGGAGAGAACTTTCCGTTGGTGGCAGAATACTGATAGGCAAGGTCGATGCTAAACTTGTCGATGTTGTATCCCAAACCGGCAGTCACCCTGTAGGTGTCCTCCCAATTGGTGAAGTCAGACTGCGACTGATAGAACACGCCATAAGAATCAAGTGTTCCGTCCTTAATGCCATTCTTGTCATACATAGGTGACACATAGTTGAAACCAAGTCTCACTGCGAGCGAAGGATCTGGTTTGAATTCAGCTCCCAGCTTAAGTGTTGACACACCCTTGAGAGTGTTCTTGGTGTGCTGGTTGGTGGCATATTCGCTGTAACTATCCTCATTGCCGTAGTAGTCATAACCATCTATTACACGAGTGTCGGCAGTGGAATAGTCGGCGTATTCGTATGACAATCCCAAGGCAAGGTTATTGCCGACAGTATGTCCAAGGCTTGCTCCAAACTTCCACGGTGTGTAGAGCTTAAACTCGTATGCCTCATTTATATCTGGATCATACAATTTCTGCGATACATTACCATCCAAGAGTGACATGCTCGTATAGTTGCTTGTGGTAAGTTTATACCATGTCGGAGTAGAAACAGAGAGTCCGATGCGGAAGGGTGACTCCTCGACAGGGCGGAATATCACACCAGCCTTGATGTCAACTCCAGAGCCTGTAATCTTTCTCTCGTCCATTACCTCAATCTTGCTATTGCCAAGACTCTCGATATAGTCGGAGAATCCATTGTAGTGAACATCCTGCACGCCAACAGTCAATCCCCAATAGAAACGGTTGTTAACGTTGCCGCTGATGTTGAAATCATATCGTCCGATATATCCCGACTGAGCGCGATACATGTCGTAAGCATCACCGTCATAACCATAGAATGTGCCATTACCATCAGCATCCTCTTCGTAATTGATGTTGTTGGCATAGAGGTAGTCCAACTGGCTGAACTGTATATAGTCAGAAAGCAGTGTTCCGTCTTTGTCCATGTAGATGAAATCATCATTGCCAGCAAACTTATTGTAAGTCAGCTTGTTCTGTGACGCTCCATTAAGTCGGCCTGCTGCATTGAGAATCTGATTGAAGTTGCGGCTCTTGGAGTAGTTGAAAGCAAAGTTGAGAAACGACCTGCTGTTAGTGCGCATACTATAAACAAATCCTGCCTGGTCGAAACTTGGTACAGTCTTGTGGTCGGAACCATAGGTAGTGGCATCCTGCTGAGAAGTCAAACCAAAAGAGAGGTTTACCGATGAACTGCGGAAGAGTCCAATACCAGCAGGGTTGGTGCTGATGGTAGAGATGTCGGCACCCAATGCCTCCATTGCTCCACCCATACCGATGTATCTTGCCGTACCTGTGAGTTCGGGTTTCATCAAGTTGGCATTCTCGTATGTCTCTTGGGCATTGGCAGTGATAGCTGCCAAAGCCATTAATCCAAATATAATCTTTTTCTTCATAATTCCAAATTTTTAATTGACTTCACTTTCTTATCTTCTTCCGCCTCGGCTTATACTGCCGCCCGAGCGTGAACCGCCAGCACTGATTCCGCCACTGCGACTTCCTCCGCTGAAACTGCCACTGCTAAAGCCACTGCTGCGAGAGCTACTTGAATTACTTACATTTTGATAGTTACCGGAAGAGGTATTGATGTTATCTCTTCTATATGAGACATTGCGGTTGGAGTTGAACCTGTTGGATGTACCGCTTCTTGTGATTACACTATTGGTTCTGTCTCTGTTGGCGATGCCCGAGCTTATGCTGCGTCCGGAACCGAATGCAGACTTGGGACGTCCGTAAGAATTACCTCCGTGATTGGCTGTACCCGCACGACCAGTGCCGTAGTATCGTGTGCCGCTACCTCCACCACCATAGACGGGATAGTAGTGTCCGTGCCATCCCCAGTCATAGTAATATGAGTAATATGGTCTCCAACCATACCAACCACCATACCATCCGCCGTACCATCCTGTATAGCCGTAATACCAAGGATCATAGTACCATGGATCATACCAATAGCTTGAACCATACCACGGAGAATAATACCATGGGTCGTAGAACGAACTCCATCCATACCAACGGTTGAATCGTCCGTCGTTGTATCCATGCCAATATGCATTGCTGCACTCGTATCCATCCCAACGGACCATACGTCGTGTGCAAGCATAATCGTCGTCGTTCATCAGAGAGTCACGTCTTGACTTATTCTTCTTGACGTTGACAGTAGCAATCTCATTGCCAAGAGAGTCGATGGCAACAACCTGACTACCATTGCTCAGGTCGCCCTCCCAACATTCAGTGCGGTTGCGACGGTTATAGTCATCTACACTTCTGTTGCTGCCCGAGTAGTATGTGTCCTTAGGCATTCCATAAACCTTCTTTGCCTTTTCCACATTCTTCTTGGTAGGAACGAAATACATATCGTCCTGCGCATTCATGGTAAGTGGCATTG
>JBJEAY010000714.1:0-5329 GCA_051869575.1 Prevotella sp.
CTTGCAAAAGTATGTATTTTATTCGAAATATGCAAATATTTTGCCCAAAAAGTGTCGTTTTATGGCATTTTTCACCCACGATACAGCCATTTTAACACGTTATTAAGCCATGGATTGGTGAAAAAGAACCATCTGTAGGTGCTCACCGGTTTGCCGCCAAACCGCAGGATGAACTCGCGCAGCGAATTGCGGCGGAAAGGCAGGCCCACATCGAGAAAGACGATATGAGCGCATCCGTCGTCCTGGGCCTTCTTGATGGCATTCCACAATGTGATGTCATCGGGGTGGAGCTTCATATAGGTCTTCCTGAGGAATGCCGAATACCACAGATAGGCGTTGCCGTTGGAGTAGATGAGAGCGGCACAACCGATTGACTTCGAGTTGTATTTCGTCAGCAGCAGATGGCAATCACTGCTGTTCTTAATAAGATGGAAAAACTTGTTTGCGGGAATATATCGCTTAGGCTTAAGGAGGTTATGGTTGTGAAGCAGTTTGATAAAACGATCCACGTCGGCATCGCTCGTGGCTTCCTCGGTACGCACCCCTCGCTTAATGGCATTATGCAGTTTTTTCTTCAGTTTGTCGCCAATGCGCTCCTCAGCGGGTTTGCTGTGCAGCGAGTTGTGTATGCTCATCCATGCCACGGGAAAATATCCTGTGCCGCGCAATTCCCTATTGCCGAACATCTTGGACGAGAGATTGCTCAACTCAATATAGAATACCCTCAACCGCAATTTCTGCGTGATGGCGCGAATCATAAGTCCGAAGATTTCCTCCTTTTCCGACTTCTCCAACCCTTCGTCGTAGTCACCCTCGCCATATATTCGGCAGTGCCAATAGATGAAAGGCGGAATCCAAGTGCCTCTGGCCCTAACCACTGCCAAAAGGCATGCCACACCCCTGCCGTTCTCATCATTGGCAATCACCATGAATGGTGAGTGTCGTGGTGTCTGCTCGTAGATGAGAAACAGTTGCCTGCTGTGGAAAAAATCCCTGGATGTCCATTCCTGCAAGGCACTTGAACTGGTCAATATGTCTATTTTCCACTCTTTCACGCCGCAAAAATAATAAATTATTCCAAAAAAAACAATAAATCGAACGTTTTTTCACATTATTTCCATACCTTTGCAATGATTTATGAAGAATTAGGATATATATACGTATGAAAATAGCAATGATAGGGGCTGGAAATCTTGCCACCAACCTTGCCAAGGCTCTGTATGCCAAAGGCCATGAGATCGTCGAGGTGTATAGTCGCACGATGGAGGCGGCACGTGAGCTTGCTTCGTGTGTGGAAGCTACGCCACGAAACGACATAAATGATGTGACATGTGACGCCGACATATACATATTGGCACTGAAGGACTCGGTGCTCGGCAACATCATCCCCCCACTATGCGAGGGTCGCACCGACTCGGTGTTCGTACATACCGCCGGCAGTGTGTCGATAGATGTGTTCAAAGGGCATGCCATCAGATACGGAGTGGTGTATCCCATGCAGACTTTCTCGAAGTCGCGAGAGGTGGATTTCAGCGTCATACCGGTGTTTGTGGAGGCGAGCGACGAAGATACTCTGAATACACTCGAGGAGATGTCTAAAAGTGTGAGTGGCGACGTGCGACATCTCGACTCGCCCTCGCGACGTTATCTTCATCTTGCGGCAGTGTTTGCCTGCAACTTTGCCAACCACTGCTATGCGTTGGCTGCCGACATGGTGGAGAGGAGCGGAATGACATTCGACTGCCTCCTGCCTCTCATCGACGAGACGGCGAGGAAGGTGCACCAACTGCCTCCGCACAAGGCACAGACAGGGCCAGCCGTGAGATTCGACCGCAATGTGATCGACACACAGAGCCATCTGCTCGGGGGAAGCCCTATGGCTCAACAGATATACAACATAATGAGCGAAAGCATTCATCAAAAAAGCAAAGATAATGATTAATTACGACTTGAAGAAAATACGCGCCATCATCTTCGACGTGGATGGGGTGCTAAGCAGCGAAACCATACCACTGCACCCCGGTGGCGAACCCATGCGCACCGTGAACATCAAGGACGGATATGCCATACAGTTGGCTGTCAAGATGGGGTTGCGCATAGTGATTCTCACTGGCGGCAAGACCGAGAGCGTGCGCCTGCGCTACTCCAACCTCGGTGTGGAGGATGTGTATATGGCTTGTGCAGTGAAGATTAAGAAGTATGAGGAATTCCTTGAGAAGTATGGCCTGCACGACGACGAGATAATGTATATGGGCGACGACATACCCGACTACGAGATTATGCAGCGTGTGGGTTGTCCTGTATGCCCTGCCGATGCATGCAGCGACATCAAGGACATCAGCATATATATCAGTCAGCGCAACGGCGGCTGCGGATGCGGTCGCGATGTCATCGAGCAGGTACTGAGAGCACAAGGCAAATGGCTCAACGGACAAAAAGCCTTCGGGTGGTAGAAGAGCTAATCTATGGATAAAAAAATAATTTTGGCAAGCAATTCGCCAAGAAGACGGGAACTGCTTGCAGGCCTCGACCTCGAATTCGAGGTGAGGGTGATAAAGGGCATCGACGAGTCATATCCCAACACGCTGCCTCCAACGGAGGTGGCACAGTATATTGCTGCCAAGAAAGCCGACGCATACCTTACGACAATCACCGACAACGACCTCGTCATCACTGCCGACACCGTGGTGATAGTGGATGACG
The DNA here is from genome assembly GCA_051869575.1 of Prevotella sp. GTDB lineage: Bacteria > Bacteroidota > Bacteroidia > Bacteroidales > Bacteroidaceae > Prevotella. The sequence continues at coordinate 2,704 of JBJEAY010000714.1, forward strand.
AGATACTCGGCAAACCGCACGACGAAGCCGAGGCGAAGGCTATGCTCAGACGTATCAGTGGCAGAAGCCATCAGGTGGTCACCGGCGTATGCCTCGTGACGAAGAACAAGCGACGCGAGTTTTCCGTCTCCACCGATGTCACTTTCCGTTGTCTCACTGAGTCAGAGATTGACTACTACGTGTCCCACTACCGCCCCTTCGACAAGGCAGGTGCCTACGGCATTCAGGAGTGGATAGGCTACGTTGGAGTAACTGCCCTCAATGGCAGCTACTTCAACGTAATGGGTCTTCCTGTGCAGCGCATCTACGCTGAGCTACAGAAGATGTAGGCTCTGAAAACTTTAATTCTTTAATTTCGCGCAGCGACTTAAAGTCCCCAGACCTCGGCTATGGCAGGGAATGTTATTTTGCCTTCCACCATGTTCACACCCTTGGCGAGGGCGGGATCATCGTCGCACGCCTTCTTCCATCCCTTGTCGGCCAACGCCACGGCATATTTGAGGGTGGCATTGGTGAGGGCTATCGTTGACGTGTTGGGCACTGCCCCCGGGATATTTGCCACGGCATAGTGAACGATACCATCCACCTCGTAGGTCGGTTCGCTGTGCGTTGTGGGATGAGATGTCTCGAAGCATCCGCCCTGGTCGATAGCCACATCCACGAGCACCGTTCCCGGTTCCATTAGCTTCAGCATGTCGCGGGTGATGAGGTGAGGAGCCTTGTCGCCGGGGATGAGCACACTGCCCACTATAATGTCGGCATCCTTGATCTCCTTCTCAATATTATGGCGCGACGAATAGACGGTAGTCACGTTGGCTGGCATCTCTATAGACAGTTGGCGAAGCAGAGGCAGTGAGATGTCCATAATCTTCACGTCGGCTCCCATACCGGCTGCCACCCTTGCGGCTGCCTGTCCCACAATACCGCCTCCAAGCACTACGACCTTGGCAGGAGGCACACCGGGAACACCGCAGAGCAACTTGCCCTTGCCGCCCTTGGTCTTCTGCAGATAATACGCTCCGTTGATAGTGGCCATGCGTCCAGCCACCTCACTCATCGGTATGAGCAGCGGCAGTCGGCCGTCGGCTGTCTGCACCGTCTCATAGGCAATGCAGATGGCCTTGCGCTCTATCATTGCAAGGGTCAGCTCCTTGTCGCTGGCAAAGTGGAAATATGTAAACACTACCTGTCCCTCGCGGATAAGAGGATATTCAGGCTCTATCGGTTCTTTCACCTTGACAATCATGTCGGCTGCGGCATACACATCCTCAATGGTAGGCAGAATCTCCGCCCCCACGGCTGCATAGTCCTCGTCGGCAAAACCACTACCCTCACCTGCAGTGTGCTGCACCACCACCTGATGTCCGTGCTTCACCAGTTCGGCAACTCCCGAGGGAGTCATTCCAACGCGATTCTCGTTGTTCTTGATTTCTTTTGGAATTCCTATTTTCATACTCAAAGTTTGTGTTAAAAGGTTAATATTTCACCAATAATTATTCACTGAATTATGGTGCAAATATACGAATGAAATGAAAAAAGTGTTCATTTCATTATGATTAATTTATATAAAAAACGTTAAGAAGGGATTATGTTCTTTAGTGTATGATAAAACAAACGAGCCCTATCGTCTTATTCATGATGATAGGGCTCATTTTTTATTATTGTGCAAGCGCGATATAGCTGTTCGGTGAATATCAGTCGCACCATCTGATGGGAGAATGTCATGCGCGAGAGTGAGATTTTGTCGTTGGCTCGCTGATAGACGGCAGGCGAAAAGCCGTAGGGACCGCCGATGATGAACACGAGGCGGCGAGAGTTGTTGGCAGTGCGCTGAAGCCACGAGGCATATTCTACGCTACGCATCTCCTTGCCGTGCTCGTCGAGCAAGACGACGGTGTCGGAGGGTTGCAACTGCTTCATTATCAGTTCGCCCTCCATCGTCTTCTGCTGCTGTTCGCTCAAGCTCTTGGTGTTCTTGAGTTCGGGGATGGTGATTATCTCAAACGGCATATAGTGGCTTATGCGCGAGGCATAGTCGTTGATGCCTGCGGCAAAGTGCTTGTCGGTGGTCTTGCCCACCAATATCAATATCGTCTTCATTCTTCACTCATGTCCTTTACCATTTTGCGATACATGCCATACATGCGCTGGCGCGAGATGTAGCCCTTGAGATGGTTCTCGCTGTCGAGCACAGGGAGCCAGTCGGCATGGGTCGTTTCAAATGTCTTCATCACCTTCGTCATCGGCATGTCGTCGTTGAAGGTGGCAGCTGGTTGCACCATCAACTGGTGGGCCTTGAAGTGGTGATATAGTTCGATGCGGAACACCACATGCCTAATCTTTGCGATGTTTATCTCGCCAAGCAGATTGCCGGCGGCATCGAGCACAGGCAGCACACTGTTGCGACTCCTACTGATTTTGTGCACTATCTGACCGAGTTCCATATCTGGACTCACCGCCTGATAGTCGCGGTCGATGACACTGTCGAGACTCATCAGCGTGAGCACTGCGTGGTCGGTGTGATGGGTGATGAGCTTACCCTGGCGTGCCAGTCGCATACCATAGATGCTATGCGGCTCGAATATATATATAGTAAGGTACGCGCACACGGAAACAATCATCAGCG
>JBJEAY010000715.1:0-5322 GCA_051869575.1 Prevotella sp.
GTTTAACTAAAAACATGTACTTTTGCACCGGAATTTATAGTAAAACATATAATGAAATGAAAAAGACAAAAGTATTGACGATGAGCTTCGTCAGCCTCATCATTTCGATGGTGTCTTGTAAGGAAGCACCACAAGCTCCACAGAGAGCTGAATGCAAGACTATGAATGTGAAAACGTCGGACAAGATGTTCACAACACCTTATTCGGCAACAATTCGTGGGCGTCAGGACATTGACATTTTCCCACAAGTGTCTGGCAAAATCGAGCGCCTTTGTGTTTCGGAAGGACAACAGGTGAAACGCGGTCAACTGCTGTTCGTTGTTGACCAAGTGCCGTACAAGGCGGCATACAAAACAGCCGAGGCAAATCAGGAGGCGGCAAGGGCTGCACTTCGCACGGCCGAATTGAATTATCTGAACGGTAAGGTTCTTAATGAAAAGAAAGTGGTTTCACAATCCAGTTTCAAAACCACAGAAAACGCATGGCTTTCGGCAAAGGCACAAGTAGCACAGGCTGATGCTCAACTGCTCAATGCCCACAACAATTTGTCTTATACCGAGATAAAAGCCCCGTGCAGTGGTGTCGTGGGAACGTTGCCATACAGGGTCGGCACGCTTGTTGGTCCCTCAATGCCTCAGCCTCTTACTACGGTTAGTGACAACTCGACGATGTACGTCTATTTCTCCATGACGGAGAACCAGGTGCTCGCCATGACCCGTCAATACGGTTCAATGGATAAGGCTATAAAGGAGATGCCTGATGTGGAGTTGAAGCTTAACGACGGTACAATATATGAGAAACGGGGACGAATAGAAAGCATAAGTGGAGTGATTGACCGTCAGACGGGAGCTGTTACTGCACGTGCGGTATTCGACAATGCTCAGGGATTGTTGCATAGCGGGGCGTCGGGAACAATACTGTTTCCATCCACATATAAGAACGTGATAGTCATACCGCAAAGTGCGACGGTACACATGCAGGACAAGATATTGGTTTACCGTGTTGTTGACGGTATTGCGAAATCAAAGTTGATAAAGGTTGCTGAAGTAAACGACGGACGTGACTATGTTGTGCTCGAAGGTCTTAGCAAGGGCGACGTGATTGTGACTGAGGGAGCCGGCCTTGTCAGAGACGGGGAACGGGTTAAGTGAAGAATCTTTTTAAATGAAGAGTGAATAATATCATGAAAGGAAATATATTCATAAAACGTCCAGCAATGGCAATGTCAATCTCCATATTGATTTTTGCCGTAGGACTCATATCGCTGTTCTCGCTTCCAGTAGAACAGTACCCAGACATTGCGCCGCCCACTGTACAAGTGACGGCAATGTACACTGGTGCAGATGCCGAAGCTGTGATGAACTCGGTCATCATGCCGCTTGAGGAAAGCATCAACGGTGTGGAGAACATGATGTATATCTCATCGACTGCCACCAACAATGGTATGGCAACGATAACCGTGTATTTCAAACAGGGCACCGACCCCGACATGGCGGCGGTAAATGTGCAAAACCGTGTGAGCGAGGCACAAGGCCTGCTGCCTGCCGAGGTTACAAAGATTGGTGTTGTGACACAGAAACGCCAAAACAGTTTCTTGCAGATTGGCACACTGTGCAGCGACGGGCGTTACGACAACACTTTCCTGTCCAACTACCTTGACATTAATGTGGTGCCGAGAATAAAGCGTGTGGCAGGAGTTGGTGACGTGTTGATCTTGGGCGACACCTACAGCATGAGGGTATGGCTTAAGCCTGAGTTGATGGCCCAGTATGGCTTGCAGCCCTCTGACGTGACGGCGGTGCTCGGTGAGCAGAACATCGTATCGCCTACGGGTCAGCTTGGCGAGAACTCAAAGAACGTCTATCAATACACGATGAAATACCGTGGACGTCTGAAGAACGTTGACGAGTTCCGCAACATAGTGATACGCTCCAATGACGACGGCTCGGTGCTTCGCCTGAAGGATGTTGCCGATGTTCAGCTTGGCACGTTGACATACAGTTTCATGAACGAGATGGACGGGAAACCGTGCTGTCCTTACATCGTATTCCAAACGGCAGGCTCTAACGCTACGGCAATAAACGAGGAGATTGCCGCCAACATCGAGGACATGGAGAAGGACTTGCCCACCGGCGTGAAGTTTGTGACGTTGATGAGTTCAAACGACTTCCTGTTTGCGTCGATAGACAATGTCGTAGAGACGCTCATCATAGCCATCATACTTGTCATACTCGTGGTTTATTTCTTCTTGCACGATTTCAAGAGTACACTCATACCGTCCATTTCCATCATTGTATCTCTTGTCGGCACCTTCGCATGTCTTGTGGCAGCTGGTTTCAGTCTGAACATTCTGACGCTGTTTGCCCTCGTGCTTGCCATTGGAACAGTGGTTGATGATGCCATCGTGGTGGTTGAGGCGGTGCAGTCGAAGTTTGATGCCGGATACAAGTCACCTTACCTTGCCACAAAAGACGCCATGAGTGACGTGACGATGGCTATCGTGTCATGCACCTGTGTCTTCATGGCAGTTTTCATACCTGTAACATTCATGGGTGGCACATCCGGCATCTTTTACACACAGTTTGGCATCACCATGGCTACGGCCGTAGGCTTGTCGATGATCTCCGCCCTTGTGCTGTGTCCAGCCCTCTGCGCCATGCTGATGCGCCCATCTGACGGCGCGAAAAGCGCGAGGAGCCTGAACGGTCGTGTACGAGCTGCCTACAACGCCTCATTCAATGCCGTTTTGGGGAAATACAAGCGTGGATTGCTCTTCGCCATGCGTCACCGCTGGATAGTATGGGTTGCCCTCATTCTGGCTTGCGTCCTGCTCTTCTGGCTGATGAAGACCACAAAGACCGGTCTTGTGCCCCAGGAGGACCAAAGCGTGATAATGGTCAACGTCAGCACGTCGCCTGGCAACACACTTGTCGAGACAGAGAAAGTGATGGACAAGGTGGCGGGCATTATAAAAAAGATGCCAGAGGTGGAGCACTATTCCCGTGTGACGGGCTATGGACTGATTTCTGGACAAGGCACTTCGTATGGAACAGTCATCATCAGCTTGCACGACTGGGACGAGCGCAAGGGCAAGGAACATACGGCAGATGCCGTCACGGCACGTCTCAACGCTGAATTTGCGAAGATTAAGGAAGCGCAGGTTTTCACATTCCAACCAGCAATGATTCCCGGCTATGGAATGGGCAACTCGCTCGAGTTGAATCTCCAGGACAAGACAGGCGGCGACATGTCAACGTTCTATGCCTCAACCATGAAGTTCATCGAGGCTCTCAACAAACGCCCGGAGGTGGGCATGGCATACACGTCATACGCCATGAACTTCCCGCAGATAACGGTCGAGGTGGATGCCGCGAAATGCAAGCGTGCAGGAATATCCCCGGCAGCAGTGCTCGATGCGTTAGGCAGCTACTGTGGTGGCTCATACGTCTCCAACTACAATCAGTTTGGAAAAGTCTATCGAGTGCTCATTCAGGCTTCGCCCGAATATCGTCTCGACCGCAAGTCACTTGCCAACATGTATGTCCGCAATGGTACGGAGATGGCTCCCCTGAGCCAGTTTGTCACCCTGAAGGATGTGCTTGGCTCGGAGAATGAGAGCCGCTTCAATCTCTATAGCTCCATATCAGCGCAAGTAAGTCCTGCCGAGGGTTACTCGTCGGGCGAGGTGCAAAAAGCCATAGCAGAGGTGGCTGAACAGGTATTGCCTTCAGGATACGGTTATGAATACGGCGGCATGGCACGTGAGGAAGCAGCAAGTGGAGGCAGCAAGTCTGGCTTCATATACATAGTATGCGTCTTTCTCATCTATCTAATTCTCGTGTGCCTCTACGAAAGTTTCCTCGTGCCATTTGCCGTCATTCTCTCAGTGCCTTTCGGACTGCTTGGCTCCTTCCTGTTTGCAAAATGGTTTGGACTGGAGAACAACATCTATCTCCAGACTGGTGTCATAATGCTGATAGGACTTATGGCAAAGACTGCCATCCTCATCACAGAATATGCCATTGAACGCCGCCGCAAGGGTATGGGCATCGTAGAGTCGGCATACTCGGCAGCCCAAGTACGCCTGCGTCCTATCCTGATGACCGTGCTGACAATGATATTCGGAATGTTGCCTCTTATGTTCTCTACAGGTGCCGGTGCCAACGGCAACTCTTCGCTCGGCACAGGCGTAGTGGGAGGTATGTTCTTTGGAACTCTTGCCATGGTGTTTGTGGTTCCTGTATTCTACATCGTGTTTGAATATCTACAGGAGAAAATCCGCACGCCGCTACAGAAGGAAGCTGACCTACAGGTGCAACTGGAGGCAGCAAAAAGCAAAATTGAGAAACAAAATCACATGAAGTCATGAAAAAGAAGGTTAAATTATTTTCTCTCTTGATGCCGCTCGTGATGAGTAGCTGCAATATTTACACGCAATTTAAAACAAAGAGTGATGTTCCCGAAAATCTTTTCGGGAACATCGACTCGACACTCGTTGCGACCAACGACACGGCAAGCATCGGGGCAATGCCGTGGAACGAGCTTTTCAAGGACACGAAACTACAAGCCCTGATTGAAGAGGGGCTTGCCAACAATACCGACCTTGCCTCTGCCCAGCTACGTGTAGAGGAGGCTGAGGCTACCTTGCGTACGGCAAAACTCGCGTTGCTGCCTTCGTTTGCACTCGCGCCACAAGGCAATGTCAGCAGTTTCGACGGCGGGAAGGCCACACAGACCTATTCGCTGCCAGTCACTGCAAGTTGGGAAATTGACGTGTTTGGCAGAATGCGCAACGCACGCAAGCAGGCAAAGGCGCTATACGCACAAAGTCAGGACTACAAGCAAGCTGTACGCTCGCAGCTTATTTCCAGTATCTCTAACTCTTATTACACCTTGCTAATGCTTGACGAGCAGCTCCGCATCAGCCGTGAGACTAAGGATTCATGGACAGAGACAGTTAGAGCCACCGAGGCTTTAATGGAAGCAGGCTTGGCCAACGAAACCGCAGTGTCACAGATGCGGGCTGCCTTATCAGGCATTAATGTGTCGATCATGGATTTAGAGGAGCAGATTAACCAGATGGAGAACACTATGGCACAACTGCTCTCTACCACTCCACGCCACATTGACCGCAACAAGCTCGACGAGCAAGTGATGCCCGACGTAATCAACGTGGGCGTGCCACTCGACCTGTTGCACCGCCGACCTGATGTCAGGGCTGCCGAAAGAAAGGTTGAACAGACTTTTTATGCAGTCAACCAAGCTCGCTCGTCATTCTATCCGCAGATAGTGTTGTCGGGCAGTGCGGGTTGGACAAATTCC
>JBJEAY010000716.1:0-5320 GCA_051869575.1 Prevotella sp.
CTCTTCGATTTCGCACTTGCGGATATACCTGTCACGTCGGCCATGTTGAATCCTCCGTCAAAGTCGAGCACTATGCGTTTGGTCGAGAACGTCTCGCGGCGGTAGGGGATGCTCGCACTGCCTGCGATGTCCTGAGAGCGCATGTTCTCAAACCACTCTCCGCTGTACAGCGTCAGCAGCAGGTGTTTCTTCTCGGCTGTCGATTGCAACATTCCTGAGTCGGCGAGGATGATGGCGGCATCCTCATATCCGCCTGTCATCTTGTAGATGGTGATGCCATACAGCTTGCCCGTCGTCATGTCCTTCTTCTGCACATACAGGTTGCAGTTGGGGATTCCGTCGTAGAATATGCCCTCGGGTATCTCCAATTCGGGGTTCTTCTGTTTCATCGAGAGCAGCAGTTGACCGAATGACTTGTTGGCGTCGGGCATCACCACATCCTGAAAATAGTATGATACCCCCGAGATAATAATCACTATCACAATCAGCGAGCGGAATGCCTGCATCAGCGATATGCCCGCAGCCTTGATGGCAGTCAGCTCCGAGCTCTCGCCAAGGTTGCCGAAGGTGATGAGCGACGAAAGAAGTATGGCAAGCGGAAAGGCCTGGGGCATGAGCATAAGACCCATGTACCAGAAGAATTGGGCAAGAATCTCCATCGAAAGACCCTTGCCAATGAGTTCGTCAACATAGCGCCACAGAAATTGCATCATCAGCACAAACTGGCAGATGAAGAAAGTGCCTATGAAGAGCAGTCCAAACTGCTTGGCTATGAATATGTCTAATTTCTTTATACGAAACATCTCTTTACTGCTATATATTTTAGGGCGCACGATACCTTATCTAAGCGCGCCTTTTCTCTATCAGCGTGCAAAGTTACACAAAAAAATCAGAAATCATAGCCTTTTTCTGTTTTTTTATGAAATTTAGAGCCCACTTATTGCGTGAAGGCGCTCAAGATTGCCATTCCACACCTCTTTCATGTAGTCAACATCGTCGTCATCCACATGGTCGGTGATGATAAGAGAGAGCTTACCCGTGAAGTCGCTTTTCTCTATTCTCATCTCCCAGTAGTCATTGTCGTCCTCGTTGACATCCCATTTCAGACGGATATAGTGGTTTTCCTCTGCTCCGATCACCTCGGAGGTTCTCACGTCCTGCTGTGTCCACGTCTCGCCCCACTTGAATGTGAATATTCCATTCTTTTCCTCAACATAATCGGCCAGCCATTTCGACAGGCCGTGGGCGTGCCCTATCAAGTTCCACACGATGCTGTGTGACTTGGTTGAGAGCGGGTAATCAATACAAATTTTGGTCTTACTCATCGTTTTTAGCGTTTTTACGGCACAAAAATACGAAAAAAAAACGAAATACGAAAATTTTTCGCAAAAAAGTTTGGTAGTTTAATAAAAATGTAGTACCTTTGCACCCGCAAACAAGCAATGGCGGGATAGCTCAGCTGGTTAGAGCGTCGGATTCATAATCCGGAGGTCGTGGGTTCGGGTCCCACCCCCGCTACTTGAAACAACATGGAGTTACGGCAATCGTAACTCCTTTTTTCATTGTTTTTGCTTAAGGTTTTGCGAATAACATGCTTTTTATACTTCGAATATATGGCACATATAAAGAATGAGGCGGCATATAGAGTCGCATTGCAGAGAATAGACGAATTGTTGCCGTTGGTTGATGATGAGACGCCGACCAGCGACAAGAACTATATTGAGCTTGACATGTTGTCGGATATGGTGGAAGAGTATGAGGAAAAACATTATCCGATACAAACTCCGTCATTGGTTGATACCTTGCGATTGAGAATGTATGAGATGGGATTGACACAAGCAAAACTCGCGGAAATGCTTGGAATCAGTTGTGCCAGAATTAGTGAGATAATTACTGGCAAGGGTGAGCCATCTCTTAAAACATGCAGGGAGATAAGCCGAAAATTAAATATTGATCCAGCTGTAGTGCTTGGAGTTTAAGATAATATTTACCTTTTATTACGAGGACTATGGCAACAGTAGATTTATCCAGCTTACTAAAAGGAAGAGTGGGGGAATTTGTCTTCCGCACATATAGGGGAAAACTCATTGCCCAAAGCCGCCCCACACAATATCATGACCGGAATTCGGAAGCCCAACAGAAACAACGTGGCGGAATGAGAAACCTCATAGCTATGTATAAATGTATGCGAAATGATATCCGTGACTGCTTTGAGGAAGCCACGGGCAAACAACGCCCATACAACCGCTTCATCCATCACAACATCAAGATGCAGGCTCCAGTGTTGTCGAAAAAGGACTATGACTTTCATAGACTTATACCATTGCCGTATATTATATCAAATGGCACACTGCCGTCCCTCGATACTACAATTGACGGAAACATTATAAGGTTCACCATCAACTACAAAGACTGGGAACGAGACGACATCATAAGATTCATCGAGTTCACAACAGAGAGTATTGACGGCAGTCCTACTGACAAGTATGCATGCAGGCACGATGATGTTATCATCAGTCATCCTACAGGGCAAGTGATAGAACGCGAGCTTACGCATACGGGTCTTTATGCATTTGTCCATATAAGGCTCTTTTGTGGTATCCGCAAGATATCAACCCAGTCGTTGATTCCTTATTCGGCCACACCTCTCCCATAACTTATGTATTACTCCATTGCTACACTGCAATGAATTCGATGATACAATAAAATGAAGTCGTTCAGAACTCGATCAATGAACGAGTTCTGAACGACTTCATTTTATTGCTTGAACGACTTCATAGCAGGGTAATAAATTACTTACTCCGTAATTCTATTGTATATTCAAACTATCATAATTAACATTACCATATATATATCTATCATTTGTTAAGCATACGATACACGGCAGAACGGTCTCTATTGAGTTTGCGGGCAAGCCAACTCATTGTTCGCTCTTGTTTGAGCATCTCTTCTTTAATGCACTGTCCAATATTCAACATATGATTACACCTTATTATATATATAAATGATTTTTTCAACAAACAACGGATAGTTCATTCGGCTTTGAAAATAAACAGCCGCATTCCTTCCTATCTCATTGCGCATAGTGGGATTAATCAGAGCCTTGGTGATATAAACCGCAAGCGTATCTGCATCTGAGGGCGACACAAGAAAGCCTGTATTGCCATGCTCGATGTATTCAGGTTGGGCCCCATTGTTGGTCGTAATGACACATTTCCCTAATTTCATATACTCCATGGGAGACAATGGGCATGCCTCTCTTACGATGGACGGAGCCAAACCAATGTCTGCTTCGGCAATAAGTGCTCTGGCATTGTCAGAGAATCCATAGAAGAACACCTTGTCCTTTATACCGAATTGCTCTGCCATTGCCCTAAGCTTGTCAGAATAGTCCTTTGGTTTGCATGCACCGATAAAAACCATCGCAAAATTCATATCCTTGATTTTGCCGAGAGCCTCAATTATTGTAGCACACCCCTTGGATTTGCGGACACGACCGGTGAATGTTATAAGTGGAGTGGATTCATTTATACCTAATTCTTTTCTCAAACTGCATGGTTTGCACGGTGTATTAGGTATGCTGTTATGCACAACCACACACTTCTCTTCGGGCATCCAGCCATTAACTTCCAACCATAGCTTTCGTGCCAATTCAGAAACGAAGACAATGGTGTGGAGTTGCAGGAAAAATCGTCTCGACAACCAGTTTGTCCTGCTCCTTCGGGCGATATGACGAGTCAATATCACTTTGGGAGTCTTATGGCTAAGCCTTGCAGCCATAACAGCAATAGGCACGAACTTGACATCGTGGATATGTATGACATTCGCTTCCGTTTTGTTGATTATCTTTTTTAATTGATAAATGGCGATAGGGTCGTAAGGCATACGGAATGCCATTTCCTTATATTCAAATTTGCCGTCAAGCCTTCTGGTCACTGCCTCTGCCTTTCGTGTGATATAGTACACCTTATGCCCCATATTTCTAAGAGCCTCGCCAAGGTCGATGATATACTGCTCGGCTCCGCCCCACACTTTACCTGGAATGATATGTAATATTTTCATCGTCTTTTTGTCTTGTATGTTAACTCATCATTTTTCATTCTCTCATTTATACTTTGAAGAACAGCCTTAATGTATCTCGTCATCGAGTTTGCTCTCGTAGTGTCATTCAAAAGGTTGTATTTCAAGAGTTTGTCCTTCTTGTAATTGTATAATGCAACAACATCGTGTCCGTCAAATTGCAATACATAATCATCCATTACCAACTGTGGGATATTGTTATAGTTGAATGCCCAATTTTGTCTGTTTTCAGCCATAAGGTTTTTGCCAAAGGCAACGTATGGTTTGTTGTATCCTATGTAGTCAAGCAATGTCGGCATGATGTCAATCTGTTGAGCAACTCCCTTGCTACATTCTGTCGGCATTTCTCCTGAAGGGTCGAAGAATAATATTGGAACCCTAAAACCGCCCAATTCCGTTTTATATTCCTCATGGGTAGTGCGGCTGCTCGCGTGATCGGCCGTGATAACAAAGATGGTGTTATTATACCATGGCTGTTTTGACGCTGTCTCAAAAAATCTTTTTAATGCGTAATCCGCATATTTTACACATTTGTGCAGAGGATACAATCCCTCGTCCAAGAATACAGACTTGTATTTGTCGGGGATGGCAAATGGATGATGGGATGATAGGGTGAATATTGCCGACATAAAGGGTTGTTTCATTGTTCCCAATGTATGGCAGAAATACTGGAGAAACGGTTCATCCCAAATGCCCCAAGTGCCATCGAAATCGTTTTTCCCGCCATATTTCTTGCTGTTTTCATATTCGGTTCTGCCATAGTAGGACTGAAAACCCGCAGTTTTTGCAAACGCTTGAAACCCCATTGAACCATTGTCAGCCCCATGAAAGAAGGCCGTCTGATATCCCCAATTGTTCAATAGACCTGCAATACCGTGAATCTTGTCCAAAGAATAAGGAGTAAGAACGAATGGTTCGTGCATTCTTGGTATTGAAGCCAATATGGCAGGCATGGCATCGATGCTTGTCCATGTATTGCAGAATGTATTCTCAAAGGTCAGCGAATGCCTTAACAATGAATCAACAAATGGCGTATATCCCTTGTATTTGCCGTTGTCAAGCGATTTGTTTCTTTCACCGACAAACTCTTCTGCAAGACTCTCTACAATAAGGATGACAATGTTCTTTTTGTTTGCCTTTACATTAGTGCAAGGTAAATGAACAGGGCTATATATCGCGTCTAGTTCATTCTTGCAATAATAAGAACCTATGGGCAGTCTCTTATTTCTTAAAGTCTTTA
>JBJEAY010000717.1:0-5311 GCA_051869575.1 Prevotella sp.
ATATATTAAATTTGAAAATTTATGGCAGGAGTAAGAGATATAATACATAGCTTCGTGTTTATGGTCAACAAATGCGAGATGATAACACAATGTCTTGAGGTATGTTATGAATATAACTTGCCCTTTGACAAGGTGTATTATCTCATTGAACAAGTAAGGGAATGTATTGACGATACTATCTTAGATTGTCAGAAATACCTTAAAAACAAGGAACATGATGAAGTTTCTGCTATATTGAACAAATGCATAAGTTATCAGGATGAGTTCCTAAAGTCACCAAGTAAAACACGTGTGGCTAAACTCATTTATAAAGACAACAAACGATGGTATGACAACCTTGATTCAAAAAGACAACCATGGTATAAACAGAAAATAAAATTGGATAAAGAAATGGCAATAGCTTTTTGCCAAAACAAAGTCGAATATAAAATATCCAATTGTTCAGACGATATAGAATAAAATGAATGAACCAAAGATTATAAACAACATCTCGGAGAGAGTGGTTGACGACCTGAAGGAAAGGTTGTCAGCAGGTGGTCGCTTGTCGATAGCGGCTGCCTCATTCTCTATCTATGCCTTCGAGGCTCTGAAGAAAGAACTGGAGGGCATAGATGAGATGAGGTTTATATTCACATCACCCACATTCATCACCGAAAAGGTGAAGAAGGAAAAACGGGAGTTCTTCATCCCGAAGCTCAACCGCGAGCGCAACCTCTACGGCACCGACTTCGAGATAAAACTGCGCAACCAACTCTCGCAAAAAGCCATCGCCAAGGAATGTGCCGAATGGATAAGGCAGAAGGTGAGGTTTATGTCAAACTCTTCGCAAGAAAGAATGTTGGGATTCATGTTGCTGCAAAATGACGAGGACATTTGTATGTATCAACCTTTTGAGGAATTCACTACAGTACAACTCGGCATTGAACGAGGCAACAACATATACAACACCGTCAACGTGATGCCTCCGATGATGGCTTCCTACTATCTCTCGATATTCAACGAGCAATGGCAGAACGACGAGAAATTCAAGGATGTCACTGCCAAGGTGCTTGAATATATCGAAACGGTGTATCAGGAAAACTCACCCGAATACATCTACTTCATCGCCCTATACAATATCTTCCATGAGTTCTTGGAGGATATTAATGAAGACGTATTGCCCAATGAGCGCACCGGATTCAAGGACAGTGTGATATGGCATAAGCTATACAACTTTCAGCGTGACGCAGCCCTCGCCATCATCAACAAGTTAGAGATATACAACGGCTGCATACTTGCCGACTCAGTGGGCCTCGGTAAGACATTCACCGCCCTCGCTGTGATAAAATACTACGAAACCCGCAACAAGTCGGTGCTTGTGCTCTGCCCTAAGAAGCTCAACGATAACTGGCAGACATTCCGCAACAACTACGACACCAACCCTGTGGCTGCCGACCGACTGAGATATGACGTACTCTTCCACACCGACCTCACACGCGACCGTGGCGAGAGCAACGGCATCAACCTCGAAAGGATTAATTGGGGCAACTACGACCTTATTGTCATCGACGAGAGCCATAACTTCAGAAATGGGGGAAACGTGGATGAGAATGAGGACGAGTTGTTGAGCGTAAGCGAAAAATTAGGAATTAGGAATGAGGAATTAGGAATTAGGGAGAACAGGTATCAGAGGCTGATGAGAAGGGTGATAAGGCAGGGAGTGAAGACCAAGGTGCTGATGTTGTCGGCAACGCCTGTCAACAACAGGTTTAATGACCTGAAGAACCAACTGCAATTAGCCTACGAGGGATATGCTGACAATATCAATGCAGAACTTGCCCTTGACAAGGACATCGACGAGATATTCCGCAATGCGCAGAGAGTGTATAACAAATGGGCAAAGCTCGATGCCTCGGAGCGCACCACCGACCGACTGCTTGCTGACCTTGACTTCGAGTTTTTCCAAATGCTCGACGCAGTGACCATCGCACGCAGTCGCAGTCATATCATGAAGTACTACGACATGAAGGACATCGGCAAGTTCCCACGCCGACTTGCGCCTATGTCCAAGCGTCCGAAGCTCACCGACCTGTCGTCGGTCATCAACTTCACCGACATTGCCACACAGTTGGACGAACTCAACCTTGCCATCTATACGCCGTCACTGTATATCTATGACAGCCGCAAGGATGACTATGCCATCGACTATGAGGGCAGCGGTATCTCAATAGACGGACGCGAGAAGGGACTTCGCAAACTGATGGCAACCAATCTACTAAAGCGATTGGAGAGTTCGGTAAATTCCTTCCGACTGACCCTTGAGCGCATTTGCGAATATATAAAAGAGACCATCGCCAAGATTGACGAATACGACAAGACCCGACAGGAGAATTCAGTGGATGTGGAGCTGTTTGACGATGACTTCGACTCCCAGGACAGCGAGACAGAGCCATTCTCAACCAAGAAGGCAAAGATACGACTGAGGGATATGGACTATATGAGTTGGCAAAGGGACATTAAAGCCGACTTGGAGAAATTCCGCTTGCTCTTGCTGATGCTGGAGGACATCACTCCCGAGCATGACTCCAAGTTGCAGATGCTCATTGCCGACCTAAAACACAAGTTCGACAATCCCATCAACCCTGGCAACAAGAAGGTGATTATCTTCACCGCCTTTGCCGACACCGCCAACTATCTGTATGAAAACCTTGCAGACAGGATAAAGAAGGATTGCGACTTGAACACTGCCCTCATCACAGGCTCAACTGACGGCCGCTGCACCATAGAGAAGTTCCCTATGAGCTTCAACAATGTGCTTTCGGCTTTCTCGCCTCGTTCAAAAGAGGCAAAGGTGAAAGAAGAGATTGATGTGCTCATAGCCACCGATTGTATCTCAGAAGGTCAAAATCTTCAGGACTGCGATTTTTTGGTTAGCTATGATATTCATTGGAATCCTGTGCGCATAATCCAGCGATTCGGACGAATAGACCGAATCGGTTCGAAAAACGAGGTGATACAGCTGATGAACTATTGGCCAGACATAGAGCTTGACGACTATATACAACTGAAAGGCCGTGTGGAGAGCCGAATGAAAGCCACTGTGCTCACCTCGACAGGCGATGACAACCTATTGTCAGCCAACGAGAAGGGCGACCTTGAATACCGCCGCAACCAACTGCGCCGACTGCAAAACGAGGTGGTGGATATGGAGGACATGGACACTGGCATCAACATCATGGACCTCGGACTCAACGAATTCAGACTTGACCTGCTGACATACATAAAACAACATCCCGACATCGAGCATGCACCATTCGGGATGAGTGCTGTGGTTGGAGAAAACGCGATGGCCAAGTCTGGAGTCATATACATTCTGAAGAACAGAAACAATGCGGTGAATATCGACCGCAAGAACCTGCTGCATCCGTTTTATATGGTGTATATTGCCGACGATGGCGAGGTGGAGTGCGACCATCTTCACCCCAAACATCTGTTGGACATCATGCGCCTGTTGTGCAAGGGCAAGGGCGACTACGACCGCCAGCTATGCAAGGCGTTCAACAAGGAGACGAAGGGCGGACGCAAGATGGAGAAATACAGTGCTCTGCTGCAACAAGCCATCGACAGCATTGTGCAGATAAAGGAAGAGTCGGACATCGACAGCCTCTTCTCGCTTGGCGAAACCACTGCGTTGAGGGGAGAGATAAAGGGTCTTGACGACTTCGAGTTGATAACCTTCCTCATCATTCGTGAGCCATGATAACCTATCCTGTATCCACAATAGTAGGCAAGCCAGTGCCGAAGAATGCCTTCTACAAGCACTTGGAACTCAACACAAGGCTGCGGACACGCTTCGTGGAGGACGTTGAGAGGATAGTGTGGAGGGCGAAATACACTCCTTCGTCATTGAATGTTGAGGATGGAGCGACTGTGCATGAGATAGTGTTCTTCGAGGTGGAAGTGAAGGCTGAGGACATCGCCGACGAGATATTCCTCACCATCGACAAGATGATGCCCAGGCATGTAGTGTTTGTGCTTCGCTATGGCGACCGCTGCCGCCTGCTGCTCAACTATAAGGAATGGGCAGACAAGGAGAAGGGAACATTCAACATCGTGAAGACCTTCCGCACCTCATGGCAACCTGACGAGTGCATCAACCTCATCATCGAGGGAGGCACGATGGACAGGATATATGAGTCGTTTGCCGGACAGATCTCCGGCTTCGGCACAAAGTCCGCTGCCGACACTCGACGCATCATCGCCATCCAGAACGAGATAGAAATAAAACAGAGGCTTGCGGAAGCCCTGCAAAAGAAAATCCGCAAAGAAAAACAGTTTGCCCGACAAGTGGAGATGAACTCCGAGGCAAGGGCACTGAAACGGGAGATAACAAGATTGAAGGAAGAACTGAATAAAATAAAGAACTGAAATATGACAGAAAAGATTAAGCGATTGGATTTGAATACATCTGAAGGGGCGCAGCTGAACATGGATGCTCTCTATCAGATAGCTCCGTCGGTGTTCACGGAAAGCCGTGACGAGAAAACGGGGGAATTGAAGCGTGTGGTGAACTTCGACGCCTTGCGACAGTTGCTTGGCGACAATGCCGTGGATGACAGCCGCGAGACGTATGAGTTTCGATGGGTGGGCAAGGATGCTGCTAAGGCTGAGGCTGCACGACCTACTGACAAGACATTGCGCCCTGTAGTGGAGGACTCAGTGGATTGGGACACCACGAAGAACCTGTATATCGAGGGCGACAACCTCGAAGTACTTAAGCTGCTGCAACGCTCGTATATGGGCAAGGTGAAGATGATTTATATCGATCCTCCATATAACACTGGCAACGACTTTGTATATCATGATGACTTTGCCATGTCTTCTGAAGAGTATGACGAAGCAAGTGGAGCTGTAGATGACCTTGGAAATAAGTATGTAAAGAACACCGAGACGAGTGGACGCTTCCATTCGGATTGGTGTAATATGATATATCCAAGGCTTATGGTCGCTCGTTCTTTGTTGTCAGAGGATGGAGTGATTTTTATATCTATTGATGATAATGAGGTGGAAAATCTCAGAAAGATTTGTGATGAAGTTTTTGGAGTTCAAAATAGGCTTGATCGCGGTTGTATGATATGGGTTAATAGAGGTTCAAGTAAAGGCTTTAGAAAGATTGTAAAGAATCATGAATATATTATTGCCTATGGGAAAGAACAAAGTCAAGTAAATTCTGTTTATGGGGATAATTTTGCGTCCTCATTAGGCACTTTAGAACATTATTGTTTTAATAAACCAAGTGAGAAGAATCCATATTCAAATGTTAAGTTTAGTA
>JBJEAY010000718.1:0-5280 GCA_051869575.1 Prevotella sp.
AGGAACGGAGCGGTGGAGTATTTAGGACTGTCGCTATTCCAAACCGTTAATGGAGCATATACGGGTAATATGCTTGCTACAGAGGAGGTTAAGCGTGATATACTGTCGCGATATATCAGTCTCGACGAGCTGGATGCCTTCACTGACGCAGCCCGTGCCTATCTTGGCGACAGGCTCACCTACGCCGGGCACTTCGGCATCGACATGATGGCAGTGGAGGGAGGACGGTTGGCACTTGCCGAGATTAACCTGCGTCGCACCATGGGACACGTGGCTCTCGCCATATCACCTCTCGACGACGACCTGCGCCGTGTGATGCACGTTCAGGCAGGCAATATCTGCAAACTGTCGATTCACACGCCGCAGAGGTTGCAGTAGGGGCAGTGGGTGCATGCCGTGTCATCGTCGGTGCAGGCAAAGGGCACAGCGGGATCGAATATCTCGGATATCATCGAGTGTACCTTTTCCGTGAAGGCCTGGCGGTGTATGGATACGTCGGTCACCTTCTCCTTCTCATACTCGACAGTCGGGTCGAAATCCTCGCCGGCAGAGTTTTGGATGTAGAGTAGGGCAGGCGACACCTCAAGACGGTCGGGATTCAGTGTGGGCGACTCATCCACAAGCAGCGAGTAGATGAACGACTGCAGGATATAGCCTTCGTTCTTATTGGTTTTCTTGCCTGTCTTGTAGTCGATGACGCGTATTCTCCTCTTGCCGTCGGCACACGTCACGCAGTCCATCCTGTCGATACGTCCTCCGATGGTGGTTGTCAACTGCCCTTCGGCGGTCTTCACGTTGATTTCTTTTATCACATCGTTCTCAAGTCCGAGGATGGTGAACGGGGCAAGACGGATGTCGATTTTCAAGAGTTGCTTGATGTAGGTGATGATCACGCTTGCGTTGATGAGCTGAATACCATTCACGGGGTTCATGATGTTGTTTATCATTGTATTGATATTCTTGTCGTCGTTCAGCTTTATGCTCAGCGTCTTAGCCTGTATCGTATGACCGTATGACTTGATGATGTCCTCGTAGATTTTCTGTGCGGCATCGTGGAAGATGTTTCCGAATGTGGGGGCGTCAATTGTGCCGTCGTCGGTGTCGTCTTCGGGTTCGATTATCTCCGCCACATAGCGATAGTAGAATCTCTTGGGGCATTTTGAGTAGATGTTGAGTGCACTGGGAGTGAACATGGCAGTGGTGCGTCTCGGGTTGAACTGTTTGTCAAAGCGGTTGTGCAGTCGTCTCATCACCTCGTCGCTCTTTGCCTCGTCCTGGCGTGACATTGTGCTTGCCGACTGAGGCAGCAAGAGGGTCTGCCTTGATATTGTCTTGCCGCTTTCCACAAGCATCTGGAGCATGAAGCGACTCATCTCGCCTGTGGATGTAACGTCGGCGGCATTGTTATATACGAGGGTGATGTCCTCTGCCCTTTGCATGAGGCGATAGAAGTAGTAGGCATATATCGACACCTTGTTGTCGATGGTGGTGAGTCCGTGAGCCTTGCGCACGTTGTAGGGGATGAATGACGTGTCGTTCACTCCCTTGGGCATGTTGCCCTCATTGCAAGATAATACGAGCAGGTGCTTGAAATCGATGTTGCGGGTTTCGAGCACGCCCATAAACTGCACTCCCACTACGGGTTCGCCGTGGAAGGGGATGCTTGTGGTGCGCACTATCTCGCCGAAGAGTCGCATGAGGGTGCGGCGGTCAACAGCGAGGTCGCCATTTCTCACCAACTCGGATAATCTGTTTATTATAGTGTATGTGCGGAAGAGGGCCTCGGCAGTGAGGGGGTCGGCTTGTTCCGGATTTTCCGGGTTATTCGCCTGCGCCATTTCCTTTAGGCTGTCGATGGCCCAGGCGAGGAGTTGCTCATTGGTATATTCCTCAGTATGCTGGGCGGCGATGTCTTCGAGCAATGAGGCGAAATGAGTGTGTTGCAGGGGATAGCCCGTGGTGATGTTGATGTCTGTGGCTTCCTTGGGGATTGAGTGTATGACACCCTGCAGCAATGACTCGTCGCACATCACCACCGCCGTCTTTCTGCCGTCGGCAATGCGATCTCCCTCCTTCAGCCATTGGTTTACGTATCTCGCCTGCACATCCTCGGTTGTTGCCGAGGCGAAGGTGATGTTCTTCGGTTTGCTGAAGTTGCGGTAGATATCGCCGTCGGCGGTGTCGAGTTCGTTGGCGAAGTAGGGCAGATACTGCTGGATATAGTGGCCTGCCTCGGTGTGGATATAGTAGTCGTCGAAGTCCCAGTAGAACTTTGCCTTGCCCTCTTTCTGCAGTTTTGAGAAGAGCTGTTGCTCCACACGTTGCAGAACGTTGAATCCCACGAAGATATATCTTTCGAAGTCGAAGTTGACGCTCTCGTCATTCACCACCTTGCGATAGAGTGCTCCCTCGTAGGCAATGCCCTGTGCCGTCAGACGCTCGTTATACAGGCGGTAGATGTCGTGGAATCGGCTCCATATCTTCATAAACCGCTGTTTGAGTTCGGTGGTCTTGTCCTCGCTGAAATTGCTGAAGAACAGTTTCAGTGTCTCCACCTGTTCTTTCGACAGATACGACACGTCGTCGAGTTCGTGCAGGTCGCGCAGGTTGCAGAACACCTTCGACGCGTCGGCCATGTTCTTGTCGATGTCGTCGAAGTCGGCAAGCATCACCTGTCCCCAACCATAGAAATGGTCGAGTTTCTCGTCGCTTCCTGTCACTTCGGTGTATGTCTTGTAGAGGTCGCATATTAACTTTATCGAATCTCCCGTAACTAATTGTGAATGACGGCGAAACAATTCGCTGATGGTGATATATGACGGACTCCATATCGGTTTGCCTGCCAATCTCACGAGATGCTCGTTGAGAAAGAGGGCGGCACGCTTGTTGGGAAATACCACGGCGGTGTGCGAGAGGTTGGTGCCGTATTTGTTGATGATGTCCTCTGCCACGTATTCAAGAAATGTCTTCATAATCTTAACTCCTTTAACTCCTTAACTTCCTCAATCTTATTAGAATAGACATACCACAGGTAGCCTTTGACGTTGGTGTGTCCCATGTCGGTGAGCAGTTGCATGTAGCCCCTCACCTGGTCATGATAAGAGTCGCGTGGGTGGCCAAACTTAAAGTCAATCACTGTGGTAGTGTCGCCGTTGATGATTACTCGGTCGGGGCGTTGTTCCTCCACCTTTCCGGTATCCGGATTCACGTAGAGTATGGTGCACTCGTTGAAGAGTCGGTTGTCCTTGTCAAACCATTCCGCCACCTTGGGGTGGGTGAGTCGCTTGCGCAGCATGCTTACTATGCGCTCCTTGTTGAAGGTGTCGTCGTAGAGCAGACCGTCTTGTTCGAGTTGCAACAGTACACCATCCACATCCTCCGACGAGCGTATTGTTGAGAACACGTTATGCAGTATGCATCCCAATTTCAGGTAGCCGTTGCTCTCACTGTCATCCTCGCCAGAAATGAAGTCGTGGCTCTTGTTGCTCTGCCTGAACTCCACCTTGGAGTCGCATACCTCCACCTTCACCTTTACAGGCTGCGACGGCTGTTTGAGCACATTATCCGACTTGTCGTCGTCCTTGGCTTTGCCGATGTATCTCTTGCCGAAGCTGAAGGTGAGCACGGCTTGCTTGTCGCCTTCGCCCTCAAGAAGAGCCCCGGTGAGGTTGGCTGCCACACGGGGCAAGGTCTCTTCAATCAGTTTGGCCCTTCTTGATTCCGACTGGTCTCTCTTGCTGATGACATACAGGTTGTTAACAGCCCTTGTGAACGCCACATAGAGCAGGTTGAGGTTATCGACCACGTTCTGACTCTTCTCAAGATTGTATTCGTCGGCATAGATGGTGTTCTGCAGTTCCTGTTTGTAATCCACGGCGAGGAACGGCAGACGGTTGAACGGTTCGACCTTGGGGCTGCACCACAGTTGGTTGCCGCCAATCTCGTTGGGCCAGTCGCAGAAGGGGATGATGACATTGTCAAACTCCAGTCCCTTGCTCTTGTGGATGGAGATGATGCGTATGCCGTCCTGTTCTCCCGCACTGATGGTCTTTCTCGATATCGATGCGTTCCATTCGTTGATGAAACCGTCTATCTTTCCGGTACTGCCAGCCATGTAGTCGGCGAGGTGGTCGTAGAAGGTGCATATATATGCTGCCTCGCCTTCAATCTGCGACAGTTGGAAGATACGGTAGATTGCCTCCACCAGTTCGAACAGGGGCATGTCGGCCAATGTCTTCATATTGGCAGTGTATTCCTCGGGCAGGAATGATGCGAGGGGTTGGCCTGTCAATAGCAGGTCGTTGTCGGTGAGTTGGGGCGACACCACACCCTGTTGGTATAGTTTGACGAGTGTAGCCATGGTGAGCATGTCGTCGGGACGGGCGAGCAGGTGAAGGGCGTTGATAATGATTCTCACTGCCACCGACGCACTGAGCAGGAAAGCCTCGTCGCTGATGATGTGGAAGTCGGAACGCTCAATGGCAAAATGGTTTGCTATGGTCTTGATGTCGTCGTTGCGCCTGACGAGGATGGCTATTCGGCTCAGTGGCACTCCGTCGCCAATGAGACTGTCGATATATTCCTCGATGGCGGCAAACATATCCTCGTCGTCGCTGTCCTTGGGCAGCATTTTGACAATCACCTCACCGTTGCCTGTGTTCTTTTCCTTGTATTTCTGTTCGACGTCGGCATAGGCTGTGGCGAGCTGTGCTGACATCGATGGGCAGTATTCCGCCACTTTGGCGCACTCAATGCCGGCAGCCTCCACGAAGAAGTGGTTGTTGAACTCAACCACATTGCCTTGCGAACGGTAGTTGGTCGTGAGTGACGTGATGTCCATTGTCTCGTCGGAATTGGGAAATTCGTCTTTGATGTTGTTGAGCAGTCGCCAGTCGCCAGAGCGCCAGCGGTAGATGCTCTGTTTAACGTCGCCCACGATGAGGTTGGACGATGCCTCGTGGCTCATGCACTCTTTGAGCAGCAACTTGAAGTTGGCCCATTGCACCGTACTCGTGTCCTGGAACTCGTCGATCATGATATGTTCGAGTATTGCTCCTATCTTTTCGAAGATAAACGGTGAGTCAGAGTCATTTACCAATGAGTGCAACAGTTGTTGGGTGTCGCTCAGAAGGAATCGTCCCGCCTCGTCGTTCAGCTCCCTTACCTTGATCTCAATGCTGCCCAAGAGGCGCAGTTCGTTGAGATGTTTGAGGGTGGTGAGTGCCGAACAGTATTTGTTGTAGTTATGTTCAAAATCCCTTATGCCGCGCTGGAAGATCG
>JBJEAY010000719.1:0-5262 GCA_051869575.1 Prevotella sp.
ACATACTTTTGTGCATTTGCCGACGATGTTATCATCAGCAATGCCGCGAAGATTAGTTTTTTAGTATTCATACGCTGTATATTTTAAAACTTTAATATTTTAATACTTTAATTTTGCTTCGCGACTTAGCGAAGCGACTCAATCTCTTCCAGCCACAGGCTTGAGCAAGCGTCACTCGGCATGCGCCAGTCGCCTCGGGGACTGAGGCTCACGCTTCCCACCTTAGGACCGTCGGGCAGACAAGAGCGCTTGAACTGCTGGGCGAAGAAACGGCGGAAGAAGGTGTGCATCCAATGAAGGATTGTCTCGCGGTCGAATGTGCCGGCATCGGGATTGCTGCCGTCGAATGCCTTCTCAGCCATAAGCAAAAGGCGCGAGGGCGAGAATCCGAATCGCAGGTAGTTATAAAGGAAGAAATCGTGGAGCACGTAAGGCCCGACGAGATCTTCGGTCTTCTGCTTGATATTGCCGTTTTCGTCGGCAGGAATCAGTTCGGGACTTATCGGTGTGTCGATGATGTCGAGTAATGTGTTGCGACTCTTTTCATCCACATCATTCGACGCCACATAGCTGACGAGATGACGGATGAGAGTCTTGGGAATGCTGGCGTTGACTCCATACATCGACATGTGGTCGCCGTTGTATGTCGCCCACCCGAGGGCGAGTTCGCTGAGGTCGCCCGTACCAATAACCATACCGTTTACCTTGTTGGCATAATCCATTAGAATCTGAGTGCGCTCGCGAGCCTGACCGTTCTCGTAGGTGACATCATGCACGGAAATGTCGTGACCGATGTCCTCGAAATGCTGGGTGACACTCTTGGCTATTGGTATCTCCACCGAAGTGACACCGAGTGAAGCCATCAGCGAGACGGCATTGTCGTGGGTGCGGTCGGTGGTGCCGAATCCTGGCATAGTGATACCGTAAATGCCGCTACGGTCGAGCGACAGATAGTCGAAGGTGCGCACGCAAACGAGAAGTGCGAGGGTGGAGTCGAGACCGCCACTTATGCCCACAACGACATTCTTGCAACCAGTGTGATGCAGTCGTTTGGCAAGTCCCGACATCTGTATGTTGAGAATCTCCTCGCATGAAGCCGACATATCGTCGGTCTTGGGGATAAATGGCAGAGCTTCAATAGGATAGAGCAGAGTGAAATCAGTTGACGGATTGACAGTCTTGGCAGCAATAACGTCAGCCTCACCATGTCGCTGAGCATTTACGAAAGTAGTGTTCGAACGTCGTTCAGTCCTCAATCGCTCAATGTCAATCTGCTGAATCTCCAATTGCGGCTGGAGGGAGAATCGCTTAGCCTCAGCAAGCATCTTGCCGTTCTCGATGATGATGGCATTGCCGCCATATACAACATCCTGAGTGCTCTCGCCGAAGCCGCTCGACGCATATACATAACCACTGATGGTGCGTGCGCTCTGTTGGGCGAGCAATGAGCGCAGATAGGCATGCTTGCCGATGAGTTCGTCGCTTGCCGAGAGATTAAAGATAATATCGGCACCGGCAAGGGCGAGATTGTTGCTCGGAGGAACGGGTGCCCACACATCTTCGCATATCTCTACGCCAAATTTCACTCCGTCGCCAGTAGCGAATATCTTTGGACGCGAGGATATGGCTACAGGACTGCCCGCAAAGTATATCGTGCGCTCGTCGGTGATGTCCTGAGCCGAGGCAAACCATCGTTTCTCGTAGAACTCACTGTAGTTGGGCAGATAAGTCTTGGGGACAACACCAAGCACCGAGCCTTGCTGGATGACTACGGCACAGTTGAGGAGCAATCCATCCACTGCCACAGGCATACCGACGATGGAGATGATGTCCATCTTGCGGGTGTCGTTGAGAAGTGAGATGAGCGACTCCTCTGCTCGTCGGAGCAAGACGTCAGAACGGAAGAGATCCTGGCATGTATAGCCGGTGATTGAGAGTTCGGGGAAGACGATTATCTCTACTCCGCGCTCTTCCGCCTCAGATATCATCGATGTTATCTCTGCGACGTTAAAATCTGTGTCTGCCACTTTTACACTCGGTATGGCAGCGGCAACAGTTGCATATCCATATTTCATAATTCAACCTTATTTTATCGTTACTTGTGTGGCGCCATATCCATATTCCTGGAACGACGCGTCCTGATAGGGCATATTCTTGAAGCGATAGCGCAACTCGTGGATGACTGCTTGGCGAAGCACACCCTCTCCCTTGCCATGGATGAAGACAATCTTGCGTCCCTTTTGGTTCTTGTATTCAAAGATGGTGTTGCGCACTTTCTCCAAC
Organism: Prevotella sp.; assembly: GCA_051869575.1. GTDB lineage: Bacteria > Bacteroidota > Bacteroidia > Bacteroidales > Bacteroidaceae > Prevotella. The sequence continues at coordinate 2,284 of JBJEAY010000719.1, forward strand.
TGATAGTTGAGGATGTCACTATTGGTCATTCCGGCTGTGGTGTCGAGCAGTGCATTGATATGCAAATCTACAACTACAGGCGCATCTTTGTCGTCCTTGGGTTTGGGAGCATGAGACACAGGTCGGGTCATGTCGGCCTTCACCTTTTGCATCATCTCTTTCTTTAATGCCTTGGCATCAAGTACCAGAGGACGAGGCAGTTGGTCGTTCTCGACGATAGTATGCACAAGAGCCGGTTGCTCAAAGAAGTCGTTCTCCTCAAAGGTGTGGAGCTTATAGAATTTCACTGGATCGATGCGGAATTCTGAATCCACTACCGGTTTCTTGAGGAATGGTTTCTTTCGCTTGTAGGCAATTATCTGGACATTGATATGCTCCATTGCGGCAAGGTCCTCACGACCGAACTCCTCGATGAAGAGTTTGGTGTTGGGGTCAATCTCACCCGTTGAGCGAAGCGTCCAACTGTTGCCTTCGGCAGTCATATATGTATAATGTATATAGTAGTTGCTGTCGTTGACGATATATGTCTCGAATCGCGACGACGTGATGGCCTTCACATCCATCGGGACTAAGGCGATATAGGCATTGAGTTTTTCGCCACCCTTGCGCTCTTCGGCGGGAGCCTTGAATGTCACGGGGCGGTCGGCTGGGTCGTAGTCGAAGTCATCGTCGGGTATCTGAATACCTTTCTTCTGCACCTTGTCAGCCACAATCTTCGACGTACTGTAGTCTTCGTCATTCACTACCACTACATCGTTTATCGGTGTAGGAATCTGGAATCCGTCCTCATCCTCCACAAGCACTATGTTGTTTCCCTGGAAGCCGGCAACCTTTCCGCCGCCAACTTCGCTCACGAATTTCACTTTATCTCCTATTTTCATTTCTAATTCCTAATTTCTAATTCCTAATTTCTAATTCCTAATTTCTAATTCCTAATTTTTATCAGGCAGCTGTCGCCATAGCTCAAGAACCGGAAGTCGTGAGCAAGGGCGTAGTCATATATACGTCGCCATTCGCCCTTCACAAAAGCACTGACGAGCAAGAGCAGTGTGCTCTGCGGCTGATGGAAATTGGTGACGAGGATATCCACTATGCGATATTCGAATCCCGGGGCGATGATAATCTGCGTGGATGTGTGCAGGGAGTTGCGCGAGTTTCGGTCGAGATAATCGCTTATCTCGCGCAGAGCGTCGATAGTGTCGAGTGGGGCAGTGCCCTCGGCGGCAAGTCGCTCGGCATAATCGTATGGCTCCCACTGATTCACATGCAGTTGCTCTTCGGTGAGATTGGGATTGTCGTGCAGTTTCACTCCCATATAGTAAAGGCTTTCGAGTGTGCGCACACTCGTCGTACCGACTGCAATTGCCTTACCGCCGTGAGCGATAAGTTTGTCGATTGTCTGCTTGTTCACACAGATATATTCAGTGTGCATTTCGTGCCCCTCAATCTCCTCGCTTTTCACGGGTTTGAATGTTCCTGCACCCACATGCAATGTCAGTTCCTCACGGTCGATGCCGTGAGCGTCTATGTCGGCAAGCACTTTGTCGGTGAAATGAAGACCGGCAGTTGGAGCTGCTACTGAACCCTTAATCTTCGAATACACAGTCTGGTATGTAGTCTTGTCGCTCTCCTGAGTGTCACGATTGAGATAAGGCGGAATGGGCAGTTCGCCGGCTGCATCAAGTATCTCGGCAAACGACACGTCGGGATTGTCCCATTGGAATTCAATCCAGTGACTGGTGCGCTCCTCATGCAGTCGTTCCACTGAGAGGCAGACCATCTTGCCGTTGACTTCAAAAGAGCGGCTCAATCTGCCTTCCTTCCATTTCTTGAGATTGCCCACGAGACAATGCCAAGCACACTTGCCGTTGGTTTGGAACATCAGTTCGTAGTCAACGGGTTCGGCTGGTTCGAGCAGAAACACCTCGATGAGTGCGCCCGTTTCCTTGCGGAAGTGCATTCGAGCCTGAATCACCCTTGTGTTGTTGAACACCATGAGCGCGCCCTTGGGCAGATGAGAGGGAATATTATAGAATATATCCTCACTGATATTGCCTTTTTCGAAGACAAGCAGTTTGGAATGATCGCGCTGAGCCAACGGGAATTTTGCAATCCTTTCGTCGGGCAGCGGATAGTTATAATCAGATATATGTATATGTCTTGGATTCATAATCATATTTTTTATTTATGCGAGAATAAGACTGCGGAATATGCAGTAGATGAGAGTTACGGCAAGTACGAGTGCAATGACATATAGGTCGGAATATTTATATCCCGAACTCGTGTATTTGGATGACACATAGTCGCTCTCGGAGCAGCAGAATCGCCTGTCGGCATATCTGTAGAGGAAATACATTCCTGTTCCTACAACACCGCCCCAAAGAAGTCCGCAAAGGATGTCGATGGGATAGTGGACACCGAGATAGAGGCGCGTCCAACAGTTGGTGAGCGACCATCCGACGAGCAGCAATGTGACAAGTCGCGAGCGCATGAGCAACGAGAAGAACAAGGCTATGCTGAACGTGTTGGCGGCATGGGCGGAGAAGAAGCCATATTTGCCACCTCGATAACCATCCACTACATCCACGAGCATACCGATCTGATAGTCGTGTGTAGGTCGCCATCTTGCCACACCGGGTTTGACAATCAAGTCGTCAACAGTGCCTGCAAAGAGCACACACAAACCGGCACAACAGAGTATGAAGAGGATGCGGCGGAAGTTGTCGTTGTTCTTCACCACTACATAGAACAGCGATATATACAAAGGTACCCATGTGGCGGCAGTGGTGAGCGACTTCGCCAAATAATCGACGAAGAGAGAGTCGCTGCCATTGAGAGCCAACAGCAGTTGCTTGTCCATTTGTATAATCGAGTCCCAATCCATAGCCTCAAAAAATTGATTATATCATTTCAATCATTGATGTCTTTATCCATCCTTCCTTACCGTCGGCGATGCGCACTTCCTTCCACTCCTTCATC
>JBJEAY010000720.1:0-5250 GCA_051869575.1 Prevotella sp.
CTTGTTTAATAATGTTAATGCGACAACAACCGATTTTCATATTAATTTGTATAAGAATGTGATGCTGTTATCCATCTCCGTAATGGCTCTTACGGTCTCATAGAGATTAAACTTGGAGGAGAAAGACTGATAGAGGAAGGCGCGAAAACGCTAAGCGCGCAATTAAAATCGCATATAAACATCAACCAAAGGAGGTATGGCGAGGGTCAATATGAATCAAATGCCATCGGCATAAAATCGCTATTGGATGGGGCGGTTCACTTCCCCGTCACTAACTTCAGCAATGCCTCGAACTTCTCGAGGTCGCGTGGATCGGCATTGATATCGAGTAGATTGCCCTGCTGGTCGAACAGCTTGTATGTTGGAAATGAGTTCACCTTGAGATAGTTCTCTATAGCTTTCTGCTGGGTAGCAGGGAGATTGTAATGCACTACATTGTCACCCGTTACGTTGTATTCCTTGATGATATTCTTCCAGCTCTCGTCAGGCGATCTGTTGGCGAGGTAGAGATAGACTATAGGATAGTCCTTCAGGCGTTCATATTCTTCCTGTGAGTGTGAGAGAGCCTCCTTGCAAGGACCGCACCATGTGCCCCATATATCAAGCAGAACGAGTTTGCCTTTGTAAGGTTCAATGAGCTTTCTCATTATCTGCTCGCCCTCACTGAGATTCTTTATATCATCGTTGGGCTTAAGGTTATCTGTTGACAGCACACGCTTGCCGATGGCCTCATACTTGTCGTTGAGTTCGAGGATGGCTTTCTTAGCAGCCTCATGCTGGATGTTTGCGTCTGCAAATTCAAGGAAGTGAAGCTTCAATGGTTGGCGCTCATGGTCGATGTAAGCATATAACATCATAGCAATCGCAATATCCTGCTGAGTCTTGTTCCAACCGAGGGAGTCGGTAGCGGCAAGCAGACGCCTGTAGTTATAAGTATCAACGATAGGAACAACGATATCCTGTACCCCATCACGCGTCAAGATGCGATTAACTTCCTTCACTACTTTGCTGTTGTTAAACTCATCAAACACGCTCTGCTTTAGGCTATCGGGTGTCTCTGTCAGTTTCTTCTTGAAAGCACTGTAGGCTGCAGGATGACTGTTAATGAGCGACATTTCTTCATCGCTGAGTTTGAGCTTACCTTCTTTGTTTGCTCTCTTAAGGGCATAGATAGCGGGCATCTCATCCGTCTCAGGCAGATGCGAGAGCAAGTCATCGGCATAGTCCCGAATAAAAGTGGTATATCTGTTGCCAAGAGCGGTATATGGTTCTTCTATCTTGTTCCAATAGTTCTCTGTCACATGGTCAACGTATTCCTTCGGGAGAGTAAATTCCGGCACCATGAAACGGCCTTGCATCAATGCACAGCCAACGGCAGCTGTCATCTCATTACGGAGGAGATTGACAGTGCGTGTAGATAGTGTAGGATGCTCCTTGCACAGAGCTTCCAACTTTGCTAATGCTGCATTATGAAGACTGTCGCAGTAAGCAAGATAAGGCATGGCACCACCTATCTCACGCAGTTTCCGGTGGTCGCCGTCCTCATAGTAGAAATAATTGCCGAGCAGTTCATTCTGCAGACGGGCGTTGCGTCCCATCACGAGTGTCTTGTCCTCTGCAAAGTCCTTAAGGAGAAGGTAGGTCTCACCTGGCTCTGCCAAGAACAATAAGCTGCTTCTGCTCCAGTCGCAATAGAGCATTTGGGTATTCTCCACAGGCATACGGAGTGTGAAGAAGCCAAGGGAATCAATCTTGGCAGAATACATCTTTTCACTGCCGGTGAAGACACTCTTGTATCCAGCTTCAAATTCTCCACTGAGGTCACGCATCTCCTTTGGCATATCCTTGTACCAACCGATGATGGTGATGCTGTCGCCTGCATGGTAGCCGTTGTCCGCCAGTTTGCTCGTCGTGTCCTTGGTTGGGTAGTCCGGAAGATAGTTGCTTGTGATATAGCTGCAAACCGTCTTCTCCTTACCTATTGTTATGGTGCGGGTGTTTCCCTTTGCCTTGCTGATATTGATAGTGATGGCGTCAGTAGCGTTCTGTGCGTTGATGGTGTATGCCCCCTTCTTCTCTGTCTGCGAAGTGATGATCCACACCTTGCTGTCATATACCAAGTGGTTCTTTCCAATGCCAATCATCCAGTCGCCAGTTTTGTCGTTGCGCCAGTAAGTGTCGTTGATGCAGTCCTTCATACGATTGCGGTCGCGTATATCATTGATGGAGAATGCGCCAGGCATGTTGAATGTCACGGATTTCACATCCTTTGGCAGAGGGGTGAATATCAAATGAAGATCCATTTCGCCCGATGGAGGAACGGTAATGCCGGCATTTAGCGCATAGTCCTTTATGCCTTTCACCTTATAATCCTTGCCGTCAGCCTGCAGCATAGTCTCACTTGAAAAACCGACTTGCTGTCCGCCAGCGAAGGTTAGGTGGAAAGTAAGCACAGTGGCAGTGTCGCAGAACTCAACCTTGCTAATGGTCAACCTTTGCGTAATACGATTATATGCTGTAAGCGGTTTTTCCCATACAATATTCTTCTGTGCCATAATGCCCACAAAACCGAGCATCACAAGCAATGTCATTACAAACTGTCTTTTCATGTCTTTTATTTGAATATTTATTTCGCAACACTATTATAATTTATGTCCACAACGAAGTGATGAACATAGGGGTTTCGTCTTCCCCCTTCTTGAATCCGCAATGCTCATAGAATCCACATTCGATTCTTATGGTTCATAATGTTGCGGGCTGCAAAATTACGGATAAATATCGGAATCTCAAAATCTTTATTGTTAAAATTTCATTTTCTTATATAATAATGCGAAAAGTTTCGGAGATTTTTGTTGCAAGATTAAAAGAAAATATGTAATTTTGCATCGACAACTGCGGAAAAGTGTATAAAACATACACAAATCTGCACTTATCAGTGTATAATAGGTGAAATTATCATTTTATGGAAATCAGAAGGGATATCATAGAAAGACTGAAGGAGTGGAAGGGGCAGGAAGGCAGGAAACCGATACTCCTCAAGGGTGCCAGACAGATTGGCAAGACGTGGGTGATGGAGACATTCGGCCGCGAATGTTTCGACTACTGCGCCAAGTTTGACTTCGACCGACAGGAAGAACTGAAATCAGTGTTCCGTCAGACGAAGTCGCCAGAGCGCATCGTCAAGGAGCTTGCGTTATATACTGACGTTCCAATCATAGCTGGCAAGACTCTGATTGTCTTTGATGAGATTCAGGAATGTGAGGAGGCTTTCAACAGTTTGAAGTATTTCTGTGAGGATGCTCCCGGGTATCATGTCATCGCAGCCGGTTCGCTATTGGGTGTGGCGGTGAAAAGGCGTCGCATGACAGTGCCTGTAGGCAAGGTGACGATAGAGAGGATGTATCCGATATCGTTCAAGGAGTTTCTCAGAGCGAGTGACGGGCAACTTTGGCAGTATGTTGAGGACTTGGACAGTGTTGAACGCCTTCCTGAGATAATATTAAACAAGCTGAAGACTGAATACCGCAGATACATGGTGTCGGGAGGTATGCCTGAAGCCGTGAAGTGTATGTTGGAGAATAAGGGTATGGCTGAGGTTGACAAGACGCTTCAGGATATTCTCGACTTATATGAACTTGACTTCGCGAAATATGCCGAACCAAGGGAGATACCAAGAATCCACGCGGTGTGGCATTCCTTGTCATCGCAGTTGGCTAAGGAAAACCGAAAGTTCGTATTCAAGGTAGTCAGGTCCGGAGCAAGGGCAAAGGACTATGAGGACGCCCTGATGTGGCTTGAGGATGCCGGCATGATTTATCGCATATATAACATCACCAAGCCGGCACTTCCTCTGTCTGCCTACGCCGATGTCTCTGCTTTCAAGCTATATGCCTGCGATTGCGGTTTGCTTCGTCGTCTTGCCAAACTGCCGGCGAGTGTTGTCCTCGACAATGCAGCCAACTATACTGAGTTTAAGGGCAGTTTGGCCGAGAATGCAATTCTTCAGTCGTTGATGCCGTCATTGGGAGGCGACATTCCTTATTATTGGTCGCCTGACAGCAGGGCGGAGATAGAGTTTTTGGTTCAGGACAATGACAGGATAATCCCCATAGAGGTGAAGGCGGAAAATTGTATCAGTGGCCGCAGTCTCGCGGTATATAATGAGAAATACTATCCCGAAGTTCGCATCCGCTTCTCATTTCTCAATCTGCTGTCAAACGATGGCTTATTGTCCTGTCCCTCTCCCTTGGCAGAATGGTGGCGCAAGTTCGTGATTGGGTAATTATTAATAATTTATAGATGAAAAGGTTAGTTTTTATTATATGTATAGGTATTGTGATAGCAATATTGACAGGTTGCAATCACAGGAAAATGCAGTCTCAATTAGATGCAATCAGTAAGATGGCAGATATTAACCCTGACTCTGCTCTCTCAGTACTTTCAAAATACGAAAGCGAAAAGTATGGTTGGGCAAAAGGCGATAGGATGCATTTTGAGCTGGTTAAAATGAAAGCGCAGAATAAATTAGGTGTGAAAGTTAAATCTGATTCTATTCTATGTGATATCGTTTCTTTTTTTGATTGTAATGGAACTCCAAATGAACAAATGTTAGCTTATTATCTTTTAGGGCGATTCTACACAAACATTGGCGAATCACCACAAGCAATTCAAACATATTACGATGCAATTGGAAAAGCTGATACAGTAGATTTAACATGTGACTATGGTACTTTAGCTGCTATATACGGACAGATGGCGAATATTTTTCACCAACAAAATCTTCCTTATGATGAAATCTGGGCTTTTAATCACTATGGTGATTGTATAAAAAGATTGGGTGACGAAGTTGAATATATAGTTGCAAAAAGCCAACTGATGAGACCATTTTATCTTTTAGGTGAAAAGGATACTGTTTTGCAAATTATAGATGTATCCTACAATCAGTTGAAAAAACTTGGTGAACCCCAAAGAGCAGCTGGATTATTGCCTTCATCAATTTATATATATGTCGAACGTGGTGAATTATCTCAAGCCAAACAGATAATTAGTATATTTGAAAATGAATCTGGATTGTTTGATGAAAATGGAAATATTGTAAGGGGGCGGGAACATTATTATGTTACCAAAGGCTTTTATGAGTTGGCTGTAAATAATTATGATTTAGCAGAAGTTTTATTTCGTAAATCAATTAATGCAGGCTATATTTCTGATGGTTATAAAGGTTTGCTGTCAGTTTACCGTTATAAAAAT
>JBJEAY010000721.1:0-5231 GCA_051869575.1 Prevotella sp.
GCACTGAATGCTTGAGTATATGGCATCGCCATACACATTGCAGCCGCTATGGAAGCAAGAATGTCGTTGTGTTTCATTTTGAAAAATAAAAAGCCCCTGCACTTGTTCCTATAGCCTGTAATCAGGTGAAGGTAAATGTGCAGGGGCGGTTTTTATGAATGATGACTCAATTATTTCTTATTGAGCGCCATGTCAACGGTAACGGCAACAGCTACGGTAGCACCTACCATAGGGTTGTTACCCATACCGAGGAAGCCCATCATCTCAACGTGTGCAGGCACTGAAGAAGAACCAGCGAACTGGGCGTCAGAGTGCATACGTCCGAGAGTGTCGGTCATACCATAAGAGGCAGGACCAGCGGCCATGTTGTCTGGGTGAAGTGTACGACCTGTACCACCACCAGAAGCCACTGAGAAGTAAGGCTTGCCAGCGAGCACGCGCTCCTTCTTGTATGTACCGGCTACTGGATGCTGGAAACGGGTGGGGTTGGTTGAGTTACCTGTGATGGAAACATCAACATCCTCCAGCCAGTTGATGGCAACACCCTCACGTACATCGTCAGCACCATAGCAGTTAACCTTGGCACGAGGACCATCTGAGTAGGCAGTGCGGTTAACCACGTTCACCTTACCAGTGTAGTAGTCGAACTTGGTCTGAACGTATGTAAATCCATTGATACGGCTGATAATCATAGCAGCGTCCTTGCCAAGACCGTTGAGGATACAACGGAGCGGGTTCTTGCGCACCTTGTTAGCCATTTCGGCAATCTTGATGGCACCCTCTGCGGCAGCGAATGACTCGTGACCGGCGAGGAAGGCAAAGCACTGTGTCTCCTCGCGGAGCAGACGGGCAGCAAGGTTTCCGTGACCGATACCAACCTTACGGTCGTCGGCAACAGAACCGGGGATACAGAAGCTCTGCAGTCCGATACCGATAGCCTCGGCAGCCTCGGCTGCACTCTTTACGCCCTTCTTGATGGCGATAGCAGCACCACATACGTATGCCCACTTGGCATTCTCAAAGCAGATACCCTGAGTGTCCTCGCAAATCTTGTAAGGATCAACACCAATACCTTCGCAAATCTGATTAGCCTCTTCGATATCCTTGATACCGTTTTCATTAAGAGCAGCAATAACCTGCTTGATTCTGCGCTCCTGGCTCTCGAATTTCACTTCTCTTATCATAGTTGTCTCTCCTTATATTATTCTTTACGTGGGTCAATACTCTTAACAACTCCCTGCTCGGCCTTGGTGCGTCCGTAAGAACCTGTGAACTTCTTCACAGCCTCGTTGGCATCCATACCACCCTTGATGGCCTCCATCATCTTGCCGAGGTGAACATACTCATAGCCGCATACCTGGCTGTCCTTGTCGAGGAACATCTTTGTGATGTAACCCTCGGTGAGCTCGAGATAGCGTGTACCCTTGGCAACAGTACCATAGAGGGTACCAGTCTGGCTGCGCAGACCCTTGCCGAGGTCCTCAAGTCCGGCACCGATAACGAGTCCGTCCTCTGAGAAAGCACTCTGTGAACGACCATAGACAATCTGCAGGAACAGTTCGCGCATAGCTGTGTTGATAGCGTCGCAAACAAGGTCGGTGTTAAGGGCTTCGAGGATAGTCTTGCCAGGAAGAATCTCAGATGCCATGGCAGCTGAGTGTGTCATACCTGTACAACCGATTGTCTCTACGAGGCACTCCTGGATGACACCCTCCTTAATGTTCAGAGAGAGCTTGCAAGCTCCCTGCTGGGGTGCACACCAACCCACACCGTGGGTGTAACCAGAGATGTCCTTAATCTCTTTTGCCTGAATCCATTTTCCCTCTTCAGGAATTGGGGCTGGTCCATGATTTGGACCTTTTGCAACAACGCACATGTTGTTGACTTCATTAGAATACTGCATATTCTTTCCTATATTTAAATAATTAATAAATAAGTTGCCGCTTTGTTACAGCACTGCAAAGATACAGCAAATATCTGAGAAAATACCAATTTTTGGGTATTCTTTTTTTCTTTTTAACGTTTTTCTGCTTTCGGTAGGTAAAAATCGGCTGTTAATGCACGATATTCGTCACTTTCGAGTGATAATTTTGTGTCAGCGGCGGGCATGACATTGAGGCCGAACTCCAGCAGAAATCTCTTCGGTTTCTTGCCTTCCTTGGTCACCACGGCAGTGCGCCTACATAGATATAGTCCGGCAAAGATGGCCTCGTCTTCTATCTTCTGCCTACATTCTGATGGTATGACAAGGGCGAAGATGCCATTGTCAGCCAACAAACACCTTGCGCCTTTCATCAGTGAGGCGAAGGGTAGGGTGGAGGTGTGACGCGCCACTGTCCTACTTGGGTCGGGACATGTGAGCGAGTTGTCGAAGAAAGGAGGATTGCATACAATAAGATTGTATTTCCCCAATACATTCTCGCCCTCTATATATTCTTGAAGAGATTTGTGTAAGACGTTGATATTATGAGAGAAAGGTGATTCGGATACATTCTCATTTGCTTGCTCTGCGGCATCTTTGTCAATATCGATGGCTGTCACTTTGGCATCAGGAAAACGTTGTGCCGTCATTAGGGCAATAAGTCCTGTGCCTGTTCCAATGTCAAGAATGTACTTTACGTCATGAGCTTCCTTAATGCCTCCGCCAGCCCAAGCACCGAGGAGAACACCGTCGGTGCCCACCTTCATAGCACACTTGTCCTGATGTATGGCGAATTGTCTGAATGTAAACATATGTCCATTAATCTCGCTGCGCGAAATATTTTTGCGCAACTTCCAAGTCTTCAGGCGTGTCGATGCCGACAGTCTCGATGTTTGTTAGTCCCACCTTAATCTTATAGCCATTCTCAAGCCAACGAAGTTGTTCAAGACTCTCAGCTTTTTCCAATTCTCCTTGTGGCAGTTGTGTCACCTCGCGCAACACCTCGCGGCGATAGGCATACAGACCGATATGCTTGAGATAGGGGAATGACTCAGGCCAAAGCCCGCGTTCCTTGCCACGGCAGAACGGTATTACACTGCGGCTGAAATATAGCGCATAGCTTGCCTTGCTCACTGCAATCTTGGGGGAGTTGGGATTTTCGATAGCCTTGATATCATCGGGAGTGCGTCCGAATGGCTTTCCAAGCGTGGCAATCTGTGTAGAACTGTCGTTGAAACAATCACAAACAGAGCGTATCTGCGACTCGTGGATAAATGGTTCGTCACCCTGCACGTTTACAACAACATCCACCTCTCCACCAATCTTCTCAACAGCTTCCTCTATGCGGTCGGTACCGCTCTTATGGTCGGGCGATGTCATAACTGCATTTCCGCCAAAAGCCTCAACAGCCTTGCGTATCCGCTCGTCGTCGGTGGCGACATAAACGTCATCTATCACTTTCTTCACTTGTTCATATACTCTCTCGATAACTGTTTTGCCTCCGAGAATGGCAAGTGGTTTGCCGGGGAATCGCGTTGAAGCGTATCGTGCCGGTATGACTGCAATAAATTTCATATATATCCTATTTAATGTTTTGTTGGTGCAAAAGTACAAATATTTATCGAATTGACAAAGAAAAAGGAAAAAAATAGTTAATATATATAGGTATAGTATTGTCATTTCGCATATTTTGTGTACCTTTGCATAAAAATTTTGTTCAAAATGAAGAAAAGATTAATCATAGTATTATTGGCTGCCGCTGTTTGTGGCATAGCCAATGCCCAGAACGAGTGGGAGGAAATGGACAAGCAGCAGGAAGAGAAAGAGGCTGTAGTGAAGGTGAATCCCGACGAGAAGTATCTTGCAGGAGCTGTTCCTATGGTGGATGGCAGAGTGACCTTCTCCACTGTCATTGAAGTCCCCGGGAAAAGCGCGTCCCAGATATATTCTACTGTTAAGGGATATATGGAACGTCTTACAAGACTGCCTAACCAGCTTGAACACAGTGTGATTGCTCTTGCAGATTCGGTGCAAGGCGTTGTCTGTGGCAACTATCAGGAGTGGCTTGTCTTCAAGAACAATGCCCTCGTGCTCGACCGCACCCGTTTCTACTATACCCTCATAGCCAACTGCCATGACGGTAGGCTTGAGATGAAGATGACCCGTATTTATTTTTTATATGAGGAGGAACGTGATCCTCAGACATATAGGGCAGAGGAATGGATTGACGACAAGAATGCGCTCAACAAGAAGCAGGACAAACTGCTTAGGGGCAGTGCCAAATTCCGTCGCAAGACCATTGACAGAAAGGATTATCTGTTTAACAAATTTGATGAACTGCTCAATGGCAAGAAACAAGGAAAGGAGGAGCAGAAATGACGCAGGAAGAGCTTGACGCTATATGGAAGCGCCCCGAACGCCAACACCGACGTCCTGACAACAAGATGTTTATGGTGAGAAATGTGCTCAACATCGTATTTATGCTTGCCGTGGTGGGTGCCATTGCCCTTTATATGACTTGTCCTGCAGTGATGCTCTTGGGCTATCCGTTGTGGGGATTGGTTGTAGGACTCGCAATAATCTTAAAGACCATAGAGGTATCACTCAGAATAATATTTAAATGAACAGGATAATAGCAACAATATGTCTTGCCGCAACATTCTTGTGTGCAAATGCCCAGAATTTCAATAGAATGGAACAGACGGGAAACATCACAGACAGGGATATCGATGGCAATACAACAAACAGAAATTTCAATAAGCATAACAACGACACTACCCGAAACAAGGAAATTCCCAAGGGACTGAGGGTGTGGAAGATAGACCGTAAGTTTGGCGACGTGTTCCCGTCGCTACCCGACACTATGCCACATCTTTTCATGAACACCATATTCAACACCGGCAAGTATGGGGAATATAACACCACTGGCAATAACTACACCCCGAGGCTCAGTCGCATTGCTGCCGACCAACCGCTTACGGGGCAGTTTATGTTTGTGCAACCATATTCGCATGTGATGAAGCAACCGGAAGATTTGCTCTTCACCAATACTCTCTCACCTATAACGAATGTGACATACGACAACTGTGGAGACAAACTGAATGGCGAGGATCATATCGATGTCATGTTTGCCACAAATGCCAACAAGCGACTTGGGTTTGGTTTTGACCTCAACTATTCCTATGCCCGAGGATATTATGCCAACCAAAGTACTTCGCATTTCGGAACGACGCTTTTCGGCTCTTATGATGGCGACAGATACAAGATGCACGCCATGTTCTCTGTATATCACCAGAAAGTGGCAGATCGG
>JBJEAY010000722.1:0-5224 GCA_051869575.1 Prevotella sp.
CGATTCTGAAGAAATAGGTAAACCGACAGGCAATGATATGGCAGAAGGAAAGTTGACTTTACCTGTAATTTATGCTCTTCGATCCACTAATAATGAGGAGATGTACAGCATTGCGAGAAAGGTGAAGAACCATGATGTTACCCTGGAGGAGATAAAGCAGCTTGTCGAGTTCACCAAAGCAAATGGCGGTATTGAATATGCCGAAAAAGTGATGGCAGATTTACATGACTCTTGCAATGCTTTTATTTCAGAGAATGTCAGTAATCCAGATATACGTGAGTCACTATACAAATATGTTGAATTTGTTATACAAAGAACAAAATAATTTTTGAGGCGCATCAGTCAACGATGCGCCTCTTTTAGTATTAGAAGAATTTTGTTTCTTCACCGATTATTTCACTCAGTAGCATGTTAGCTAATCTGCTTGTTCCTAATCTCAACCATTCGTTTGTGAGCCATTTTTCGCCTAAGACCTCTTTTACTATCGTATAGTAGATTAGTGCGTCCATCACCGAGTTAATGCCTCCAGCGGGCTTAAAACCAATCTGTACGCCCGTTTCCTCATAGTATTCCTTGATAGCCTGACACATCACGTAAGCAGCCTCTGGAGTAGCTGCCGGTTCGAGTTTGCCTGTGGATGTCTTTATATAGTCGGCTCCGGCATACATAGCGATGATTGACGCCTTCTTGATATTCTCGGCTGTCTTTAGGCAACCGGTTTCAAGTATTACCTTCATCTTATGTTCACCGCATACCTCCTTGAGTTCATTAATCTCGTCTGCCACGCCTTCGTAGTCACCGCTAAGGAACTTACCTACTGGCATCACGATATCAATCTCTGTGGCGCCGTCTTTTATCGCCAAAGCCGTCTCTGCCACCTTCACCTCAATAAGAGCCTGAGACGACGGGAAACTGCCCGAAACGCAAGCTATCTCCACGCCATCCACTTCTAATGATTCGCTTACTGTCTTGGCGAAGCAAGGATATACACAAATGGTAGCCACGTGGGGTAGGTCAGGGTAGGCCTCGTCAAACTGGTTGACTTTCTCAGTGAAGGCGAGAACACTTTCCTCGGAATCCGTTGTCTTGAGGGTTGTGAGTTCCACGCTTCCCATCAAGAATTTCTTCACTTCCAAGTTGTCGTTCTCGTGTACTTTTTCCGCAATGATTTGCTTCACCGCATTGCGCACTTCCTCGTCCGAGATGTTCGTACGATACTTACTCAGTGCCTGCTCATACTTGTTGAGCGGCCTTTCTTCATGGTCATGATGATGACCGCAGTTGCAATTTTCACTCATAAATTCTTGTTTTTGTTGACGAGTTAACTTGTCAACTTATTATTATTTATATGTCTATTTTTGTCTCTCGTTGTCTTCTTCTCGATGTTCATTTTCAGTGCCTCTGTGAGGTCAACACCGGTTTGATTAGCGAGGCACATCAACACCCATAGCACGTCGGCCATCTCGTCGCCAAGGTCGTGCTTTTCGCCTTCCTTGAAACTCTGGTCGCCATACTTTCTCGCCATTATTCTCGCCAGTTCGCCCACCTCTTCTGTGAGCACTGTCATATTTGTCAGCTCTGAGAAATAGCTCACGCCGTAGGTCTTTATCCAGTCATCCACCATCTTCTGGGCTTCGCGTATTGTTATCTCGTTGTTTTCCATAATATTAATATTTTATTCCTTGTTTTTTGTATCCATGCAGATAGTTACAGGCCCGTCGTTGACCAGTTCCACTTTCATGTCTGCTCCGAATTCTCCTGTGCCAACTTGCTTGCCTAATGCCTCACTCAGTTTGGAGCAGAATTCGTTGTAGAGTGGGATAGAGACCTCGTGCTTGGCTGCCCTAAGCCATGACGGACGATTGCCCTTCTTGTAGCTTGCAAACAACGTGAATTGACTTATCACCAATATCTCTCCATCTACATCCATTATGGAGCGATTCATCACCCCGTTTTCGTCATCAAATACGCGCAGTCCAATTACTTTTCTTACTAACCAATCTATGTCTTCTGACTTGTCTTCCTCGCATATACCAAGTAGTATCAGATACCCTTTTTGGATAGCCGATTTCACGTTTCCTTCTATCGTCACCGAGGCGTGACTCACTCGCTGGATTACTATTCTCATCTTGCTTTTTCTCTTCTTTTTTGTTATTTCTCTGCAAAGATACCACTTATTTTTGTCGTATCAAAATTTAGAGTGTATTTTCTTCCTTATTTTTAAAATAATTAATAATGACTTCTCCCTTTTTTCTGCCTATAACATTGCTAATAGCCTCTATATCAGCTTCTTTAATCTTTTTTATTGTCTTAAATGCCTTAATAAGCAGTTCTTTTGTCTTCGGACCTATTCCTGGTATGTCGTCCAACTCGGAATGGAGAGCCCTTTTAGAGCGTTTGTCCCTATGGAATGTGATGGCAAAGCGATGCACCTCATCCTGTATTCTGGTCAGTACATGAAACAGTTCGCTATTCGTACTCATACCTACCACAACAGGCGGGAATCCATATAGCAATTCGTTAGTCCTGTGGCGGTCATTCTTTGCCAATCCTGCAATGGGAATATTCAGTTTGAGTTCGTCCTCAACAACCTCTCTCACTACCTCCATTTGCCCCTTGCCACCATCGGTTATAATGAGGTCTGGAAGACGTTGATTTTCCTCCATCAGACGAGTGTATCTGCGTCTCACTACCTCTTTCATAGATGCATAGTCGTCGGGTCCTACAACCGTCTTTATATTGTATTTTCGATAGTCATTCTTACTTGGTTTTAGTTGCTTGAACACTACGCACGCAGCCACTGCATCCGTACCGCTAATGTTCGAGTTGTCGAAACATTCAATCTGATAGGGTAGGGTTGGCAACTTCAACGCGTCCTGAATTTGCTTCATCAGGCGTGTTGTTTTCTGCTCAGGATTCAGCTTTTCTGCCTGTTTCAGAATGTCTAATTTATACTGCTTGCAGTTCATTAAACTGAGCTCCAAAAGGGTCTTTTTGTCCCCCCTTTGAGGCACGGTAAGAGTTATTCCTTCGAGTTCAAGATCCAGTTCAAAGGGCACGATAATTTCCTTTGCCTTACTGCTGAATCTCTCCCTGATTTCCATAATTCCGAGAGCCAATAAGTCCTCGTTCTTCTCCTCCAATTTCTTCTTATATTCGAAGGTGAACGACTGGTTTATGCTACCATTATTTACATGTATATAATTGATGTAAGCCGTCTTTTCGTCGCTTGTTATTGACATCACATCTATGTTGTCAACGATGTGACTCACCACCTCGCTCTTTGCCACATACAGACTAATAAGCTCATATTTCCGCTTAATGATTTCGGCTTCTTCAAACCGTAATTCCTCCGCCAAAGCCATCATTTCTTCCTTCATTTCACGCAATATATTGCGAGTATTTCCCTTCAAAATCTCCCTCGCCTGACGAATGTTTTTCTGGTATTCCGCTGCCGTCTGTTTGCCAATGCAAGGGCCACCGCAGTTCTTGATATGATAGTCGAGGCACACGCTATATTTACCCTTGTTTATGCCTTCTTCGGTGATAGGAAACTTACATGTCCTCGGGTGATATAGCTTCTTGATTAGTTCGAGAATGGCGTTCATCGACCCTACATGAGAGTAGGGACCATAATATGTTCCCCATTTCTTATTAATATTTCTGGTCTTGAAAATACGGGGAAACGGTTCGTTCGTTACACATATTGAAGGATATGTCTTACCGTCTTTTAGTAGTACGTTATACTTAGGATTATATTTCTTGATCAGACTGTTTTCAAGTAGGAGTGCATCCTCCTCCGTATTAACCACAGTATATGAAATGTCCCAAATCTTGCTTACCAACACCTTGGTTTTGTATCTATCCACTTCGGTATGGAAGTAAGACGAAACCCTGTTTTTTAGGTTCTTCGCCTTACCTACATATATTATTTCTCCTTTTTCGTCATAGTATTGATAACTGCCCGGTTTCTCAGGCAGTCTCCTAACTATCTGCATTAGATATTCTCTTCGTTTTTCCTTTTCTTCCTTTGTCATAACCATGGTTCTTGTTTCACGTGGAACATTGTTAGCCCCTCCCTCCTGTCGTAATTCTACATACCATAAATCGCATGTTGTTATTCTGTCGGCTGTAGGGTCTTACCTCGTGTAAGACCGCTGGCCAAATAACGTGGCGGATGAGCGGTCTTACACGAGGTAAGACCCTACAGCAGTCGGTAACGCTAGTATATTAAACGCGAATAAGAGTTGTAACCTCCGTGTCCTTGTCGAAAACATCGCGGCCATGCAATCCCTCGTCGGTGATTTCGATGATGAAATTCACCATAATCTTTTTGGGGTTGAATTTCTTCACAAGATCACATGCCGCTTTCATCGTGCCGCCAGTTGCGAGTAGGTCGTCATGCATCAGCACCACATCATCTGCCGTGATAGCATCCTTGTGGATTTCGATAGTGTCGGTGCCATATTCCTTGGCATAACTCTCCTTAACCACCTCCGCTGGCAGTTTGCCTTCCTTTCGGCATAACACAACACCTGCACCTAATTTAACTGCAAGGGCTGAAGCCATGACAAATCCGCGGCTCTCGATACCTACGATTTTTGTGATGCCTTTGTCCTTGTACAATTCATACAGTTCGTTCATCATTACCTGCATGCACTTTGGATTTTTGTAGAGTGTCGTTACATCTCTAAAATTAATCCCTTTCTTCGGAAAATCTGGTATGCAACGCAGATTATCCAGCAATGTTTTGTTGTTCATAATCAATTACTTAATATGTTTTGTTTTACTTTAATGTTTCACGTGGAACATTTACCTGCCTAACAGTACAAGTAGGACATTTATGTCACTCGGACTAACCCCGGGAATGCGGCTCGCTTGTGCCACTGTTTCGGGGTTGATGGCTTCGAGTTTTTGACGTGCTTCCGTTGACAGTTGGTTCATTTCGGCATACTTGAATCTGCCTTTGATTTTGATGTCTTCGAGACGGTGCATCTTGTCGGCAACGATTTTCTCGCGCTCAATATATCCTTTATATTTTATACGAATCTCCGTTGCTTCGGCAATTTCCTCATTTCGGTTTTCGGGCTTTTCCAACTGCTCTTTGAGTTCGGGGATGATGTTGGATAGGGTGGGGAAATCTAACTGCGGACGAGCTACAAGGTCTATCAGTTTGCAACCCATTCTCAATGGTGTCGTTCCTATTGATTCCAACGCAGAGTTG
>JBJEAY010000723.1:0-5218 GCA_051869575.1 Prevotella sp.
CCAGTCAACGCTCAGAGGTCATCGGTAAGACATATCGTCGATACTATAATGAACTATTGACATTCTTCCTGAGTTACAGTCATGACACCATGACTGCTGAGGATATGTTGCAGACATTGTTTATTAAAATAATGTCTGTGGATGTGCTTAATGAGGAAACCGTCAGAAGTTTGCTTTACTCTACTGCAAGGCATATCATCATTGATGATGCGCGTCACAAGGCTCATGTGCGCAAGGCACAGGAATATTTCACAAGTTTTGGCGATGTGAAATCCAATCCCACCATCTATGACAAGTTGGACACTGATCTTATTCTCGATATCGAAGAGAAGGTAGTGAGTGCGTTGCCCCCAAAGAGGGCACGTATATATAGAATGTGGCGCTCGGATACCATGTCAATGAAGAATATTGCTGAGAATATGAATCTCAGTGTGCGAACTGTTGAGCATCAGGTGTATTTGGCAAGCAAGACCGTCAAGGCTTTTATCTGCAAGGCAATGTAAATTGAAAGTTTAAGATTGAAAATTATTTGATTTATGAACAAGACGATAATGACTGTTTTGGGGATATTTGTCCCGCTGTTTGCATTGGCAGACGACTTTGAGTTATGGTATGACAAACCCGCCGTGAACTGGGTTGAGGCGTTGCCATTAGGCAATTCGCGTCTCGGCGCAATGGTGTTTGGCGGAGTGGAGAACGAGGAACTGCAACTGAACGAGGAGACGTTTTGGGGCGGCGGACCTCACAGTAACAACAGTACCACGGCACTTGAGAACCTGCCTGCCGTGCGTCAACTCATCTTTGAGGGAAAGAACAAGGAGGCGCAGGACTTGATGGAGCGTACATTCCGCACCAAGCACAACGGAATGCCATACCAGACATTAGGCTCGTTGAAGCTGAGTTTCAACTATGGAGGCAATGCCACGGAATACCGACGCTCGCTCGACATCGGCAGGGCAGTTGCCACCACTATATATAAAATAGGTGAAACAACCTACCGCAGAGAGGTATTCTCGTCATTCACCGACGATGTCATCATAGTGCGCCTCACTGCCGACAAGTCTGCCGCCATCAGTTTTACTGCACAATTCACATCTCCCTTGAAAGAGCAGGCAAGGTGTCGCCGTGGCAAGACCCTCGTACTCAGCGGCAAGGGGCAAGACCACGAGGGAATAAAGGGAGTCGTAAGAATGCAGACATTGGCACAGGCAAACGCCGAGGGAGGAAAGGTCAGTCTGACTGACTCCACACTGACCGTCAGCCGCGCCAACAGTGTGACTCTCTACATATCAGCCGCCACCAACTTCAAAAATTTCCGTGATGTGAGCGGCAACGAGCGCAAGAAAGCCGCTGACATCCTCGCTAAGGCAATGAAACGCCCATACGAGAAAGCATTGTCAAGCCATACGGAGTTCTACAAGAAACAGTTCTGCCGCGTGAGCTTCACACTGCCGGAAGGTGAGGGCATAAAGAAGACAACAGTGGAGCGAGTGCGTGACTTCAACACAGTGGGCAACGACCCGTCATTGCCAGCATTGATGTACCAATACGGAAGATATCTGCTTATATCATCATCACAACCGGGAGGTCAGGCATCCAACCTGCAGGGAATTTGGAACAAAGACCTCCTGGCCCCATGGGACGGCAAATACACCATCAACATCAATCTTCAGATGAACTACTGGCCCGCTGAGAAAGTCAACCTCAGCGAGACCAACCTGCCGCTTGTGCAACTCGTCAAGGAACTGTCGGAGCAAGGTGCAGTGACAGCCCGCACGATGTATGGATGCCGTGGATGGATGGCACATCACAACACCGACATCTGGCGCATGTCGGGCGAGGTGGATCCCGTTTTCTACGGCGGATGGCCCAACGGCGGAGGCTGGCTCTCCACACATCTTTGGCAGCGGTATCTATACACAGGCAACCGCAACTATCTCTCGGACATATACCCGGTGCTTGCCGGAGCAGCGCGCTTCTATGTCGATTTCCTTGTCAAGCACCCCAAGTATGGATGGCTTGTCACTTCGCCGTCGGTATCTCCCGAACACGGACCTGGTAAGAAGGAAACATCCAAGGGAGTGGCTGCCACTTGCGGCTGCACCATGGACAACCAGATTGCATTCGACGTGCTTAATCAGGCTTTGTTGGCAGCAAGGATACTTGGCAAGGATGTCGCTTTTCAGGATACTCTGCGCAGTGTAGTCGGTCAGCTTGCCCCGATGCAGATAGGCAGGTACAACCAGTTGCAGGAGTGGCTTGAGGATGCCGACGATCCCAACGACAACCACCGCCATGTGTCGCATCTCTACGGACTCTATCCCTCTGCACAGATTTCTCCATATAGCCATCCTAAACTCTTCCAGGCTGCAAAGAACTCACTCCTGCAGCGTGGTGATGAGGCTACGGGCTGGAGCATCGGGTGGAAGATTAACCTATGGGCGCGACTGCTCGACGGCAACCATGCCTATCGTATCATCAGCAATATGCTGAAACTGATACCATCCGACAACCAGCGCAAGGAATATCCCGAAGGCAGAACCTACCCCAACCTCTTTGATGCCCATCCGCCATTCCAGATTGACGGCAACTTCGGACTGACGAGCGGCATCACCGAGATGCTTATGCAGAGTCACGATGGCGCTCTCCACCTTTTGCCCGCACTTCCCGACGCATGGAGCGAGGGCAGCATCAAGGGACTTGTGGCACGTGGAGGATTCGAGGTTGACCAGCAGTGGCAAGGTGGACAGTTGCTGCGTGCAAGGATTCACTCGCGCCTCGGCGGCCAGCTCCGCCTCCGCTCCTACATTCCCTTGCGAGGTGAAGGTCTGCGCGAGGCAAGGGGAGCTAATGACAATCCCTTCTATCAGAGAATCACAATAAAGGAGCCTCTCATAAGCAGTGAACTGTCCAATCCCCAGTCGCCCATACTGCCACGTGTATATGAGTATGACATTGACACCCGTGCAGGACAGGATGTGATAGTTGAAAGAAAGTAATACATTATTATAATATAAAAACAACATGAGAAAACCAATCTTTTTATCAATCGCCTTACTGTTGGCATGTATGACAGTGAAGGCACAGACCATTGATGTGGGTAAGGCTGAGGCAAAGCCCCTCGACCACTTCTGGAGCGTCGGCACTTGTGCCGGACGTGCCAATGAGGGACTGCGCACATCGTGGGTGGAACAGTTGAAGGTGGCACAGGAGAACTGCGGTTTCCGCTACCTGCGTATGCACGGTCTGTTCGACGATGACATGTGTGTGTATTTCGAGAAGCCCGACGGACGAGCAGTCTATAGCTGGCAGTACATCGACGAGGTGTATGACCGAATGCTCTCGCTCGGTGTCCGTCCATTCGTGGAGCTTTCGTTCTTCCCGAAGGGTATTGCCGCCGACAACTCTAAGCAGCAGATGTGGTATGGCAACCGTGTCACTCCCGACCGCTCACGCTATCCCAAGTGGCATAACATGATTGCAGCCTTCTGCCAGCATCTCATCGACCGCTACGGCATCGACGAGGTGAGCCAGTGGTACTTTGAGGTGTGGAACGAACCTAACCTCGACTTCGGTTTCTTCGACGGTACCAAGAGCGATTATTTCGAGCTTTACAAGACCACAGTCAAGGCAATCAAGGGCGTGAGCGAGAGACTGCGTGTAGGAGGTCCCGCCACAAGTAACTTCATTGCCGACGACCGCCACAAAGGCGAGCGCATCGACAACAAGAAGTCGGTGTTCTATCCTCAGGAGACCATCAACAAGCAGCAGTGGAAGGGCGTGTGGATTGAGGAGTTCCTCGACTACTGCGCCAAGGAATCCCTGCCTTGCGACTTCATCGCCTGTCATGCCTACCCGACAGACTACGCCCTCGACCCCGTGAGCAAAAAGGGCAAGGATGCCGTGCGTTATGTTCACTCGCTTCGCGACGACCTCAATTGGTTGCGTGGCGTGATAGGCAAGAGCAAGTATCCCAATGCCGAGATACACATCACTGAGTGGAGCACCAGTCCCAACAGTCGCGACGTCATGCACGACCTGCTGCCTCCAGCAGCCTATATCGTGAAGGCATCGTTGGAGTGCCAGCACCTTGCCAATTCAGTGATGTACTGGACATTTACAGACATCTTCGAGGAGAAAGGCGGTGGCGAGGAAATCTTCCATGGCGGCTTCGGAATGATCAACTTCCAGGGTGTCGTAAAACCGTCGTTCCATGCCTATCGTATGCTCAATCAATTAGGCGACAAGCAGCTCTACAATACCGACCCTCTCGTGGTGAGCCGCAACTCTAAGACCGGCAAACTTTCGGCAATAGCCTACAACTATCCAGTGGAGTATGAGGAGAAAGTGCCGTCGGCAGCCAATCGCGATAACTTTATGAATGCCTCTGCCAAGAGCATGAACCTCACCCTAAAGGGATTGAAGCCTGAAACGTCGTTCATCATCGAGACTCTCGACAACGAGCATGGATATTCATACGCCGAATGGGAGAAGATGGGCAGACCACACTCACCCAACCACAGCCAGACCGACATGCTGAGGCAGAGCGGATGGAACACTAAGAAGGAATACGTGAAGAGCGATGCCGACGGAGTGCTGACCCTCAACCGCACACTGTCCCCCTGGTCGGTAGTATTAATCGTTGAACAATAATTTTTTTACGTAGTAAGTGAATTACAAACGTAACCATAATATAAGTAACAATAATTTTTATTATCATGAACTGAAATAATATGAAACAGTTAAAGCTAATCATTACGTGCGTTATGCTTTTGCTCGCTACGGCAACGGCTATGGCACAAGTAAAGGTCACAGGAGTCATCAAGGATTCCAGTGGCGAAGCATTGATTGGTGCCACTGTCAGGGAACAAGGTTCCTCAGGTGGCACGGTATCCGACTTTGACGGCAACTTTGCCATCACGGTCAAGTCAAAAAACTCCGTTCTTGAAATATCCTACATAGGATGTAAGACGCAGACTATCAAGGTGGGCGACAAGACATCTTTCGACATCACCCTCGAAACCGACAGCAAGGTGATTGACGAAGTGGTGGTGATGGCCTACACCTCGACGGTGAAGCGCAAGGTTGTTGCTTCAGTCACCAACATTGACATGAAGCAGGTGGAGAGCATGGGCGGATATAAGGACATGGGTAACGCCCTGCAAGGTAGGGTGTTCAAAATTGTCTATATCAACGAGACGAAAAAGTGACGTATGTC
>JBJEAY010000724.1:0-5209 GCA_051869575.1 Prevotella sp.
AAAGAGGGCAGGGCTAAATTTGATTTCAAGGGAAATATGGAGGCTGTTCGACTTGAAGACATTAAGGAATGGTTAATACGAATCTGCCATAAGATCCTTTCTTCCTATTATACTAAATATGGTGATTTGGTTATCCTCATTGAGAATGCGGAGTGTTCGGAGAATCTCATTGAGGGTGGAGCCGCTTGTAGTCACGTCGTCAACAATCAGAATATTCTGCTGGCGTATAGACCTGCAGAGCTGCTCGTCAGCTTCCGTGGCGAATTTCAGAAAGTTCATTATATAGGGACGGAAACGGCTTTTCTTGACATCCTTGGCAATGGTGAAATAATCCTTTTGATGAATAAGGCCAATCATTTCATTGATTGTGCCCTTCACTTCTTCCTTCTGTTTCTCTGTGTATCGAGGACGCCCGTTTTCCAAAACATCATTAAGGTATTGCCTCTCATACGAGTCCATATCAAAAGAAATGTTCTTAGGCAAGGCCTTCACCAACTCAATCTCACGGAGCATTGGCTGGGCAAAGCGATAAATGTAGCGGAGCATAAACTCATTTACCTTGCTCGATGATTCGGGCATGATAACCAGGTCATAATTGTAGAGATTAATCTTGGAGCTGAGATTATCCACCGCCTTCTTTATAAACTTTGTGAGTTCAGGATTGTCACGCAGTGATTTCTGGAATTTCAGGTATTTGATGAATTGCCCGCGTGTAGTTCCTGTCACGTGGTCTGCAAATTCATAGCCATAATAGAAGCATTTTCCAAATGCCTCTATCTGATATCCGTTGCCAGTAAGACTGACAATGTCCTCAATGCCGTCATGCCCGAAGTCAAACACGAACGACTGTTCTTTCTCGTTATATGACACTCCCATACGTGTAAAAATTCAGAATTTGATTGCAAAGGTACAACTTTTATTTTAGAACACAAAGAAAAAGCGGAAAATTATTCAAAACTATAGAGAATTTAGTTTTATAGAGCAGGGCGCAAGCAATGAAGGACACTGAATTTGCACATGAAAAAAAAGGAAAAATATCATTCACATTAACACATTATATTTATATCATTGTATAACAGGATGTTATAGTGTGAATGATGTGTGAATGATGTCTTTCTTGGGCTGGGGCTATCCGTAACAGCCGCCACAACATCTACAATAGGTTTGTTATGTTTTTCGTGGTATTTCTTTGTAGTTTCATTTTTTCTTTGTAACTTTGCAGCCAATAAAACAAATGATATAATGAAGAAGCTATTCATAGAGACATACGGATGCCAGATGAACGTGGCTGACTCTGAGGTGGTGGCGTCGGTGATGCAGATGGCAGGATATGAGACCTGCGACAACATCAAGGATGCTGACGCCGTCTTCCTCAACACCTGTTCGGTGCGCGACAATGCCGAACAGAAAATATACAACCGCCTCGACACCCTCGACGCCGAGCGACGCAAGGGGCACAAGATGATTATCGGTGTACTTGGATGCATGGCTGAACGAGTGAAGGACGACCTCCTGCAAAACCATCATGCCGACCTCGTGGCAGGGCCCGACTCCTATCTCTCGCTGCCCGACCTCGTGGCACAAGCCGAGACAGGACACAAGGCAATAAACATCGAACTATCCACATCCGAGACCTATCGCGACATCGTGCCGCAACGACTTCATGGAGCAAAGATTGGCGGATATGTGAGTATTATGCGCGGATGCAACAATTTCTGCCACTACTGCATCGTGCCCTACACCCGCGGACGAGAGCGCAGTCGCGACATCGAGAGCATACTCAGGGAGGTAAGAGACCTCAGAGACAGAGGATATAAGGAAGTGACGCTGTTGGGACAGAATGTTAACTCTTATATAATTAGGAATGAGAAATCAGAAATTAGAAATGATTTCCCATCCCTCCTTCGTGCTGTCGCACTTGAAGCCCCTGAGATGCGCATACGTTTTACCACCTCGCATCCCAAGGACATGAGCGACGAGACACTGAGGGTGATAGCCGAGATGCCCAACGTGTGCAAGCATATCCACCTGCCTGTGCAGAGCGGAAGCGACAGAATCCTAAAGCTGATGAACCGCAAATACACACGCGAGTGGTATCTCGACCGTGTGGCTGCCATACGACGCATCATCCCCGACTGCGGACTTTCTACCGATATCTTCGTGGGCTATCACAGTGAGACTGAGGAAGACCACCAACTCTCTTTATCATTGATGAGAGAGGTGGGATATGACTCTGCCTTCATGTTCAAATACAGCGAGCGCCCGGGAACATACGCCTCGAAACATCTGCCCGACGATGTGCCCGAGGATGTGAAGATACGCCGTCTGAACGAACTCATCCACCTTCAGACCGAGATGTCGGCACTGGCCAACAAGCGCGACGAGGGCAAGGAGTTTGACGTGCTTGTTGAGGGATTCAGCAAGCGCTCTCGCGAACAGCTCTGCGGTCGCACCGAACAGAACAAGATGGTGGTGTTCGACAAAGGCAATCATCATATTGGCGAGACAGTGAGAGTAAGGATTACGGGCAGTTCGAGTGCAACGCTGTTGGGAGAATCATTAAAATAAGTATTATGAAAGAATTTATTACTGTCCTCCGTCGCTTCGTTCCGCCCTACAAGCGCTATTTGGTGTGGTCGGTGGTGTTCAACATACTGTCGGCTGTGCTGAATATATTCTCGTTTATGGCGATTATTCCTATCTTGCAGATACTGTTCCAGACTGGAGAGGACAATCTGCCGCAAGAACTTATGCCTTGGAGCTGGGACAATCTTCAGGAGGCGCTCTCCAACAATGCCAACTACTACGTGGGTCAACTCATCGAGAGCATCGGTCCCACCACCACCCTACTCGTCATCGGCGTCTTCCTCGCCTTCATGACATTCCTCAAGACGGGCGCCTACTTCCTCTCGTCTGCCACTATCATACCGATTCGCACTGGAGTGGTGCGCGACATACGCAACCAACTCTATCGCAAGATAACATCGCTGCCCCTCGGATTCTTCTCTGAGGAACGCAAGGGCGACATCATAGCCCGCATGAGCGGGGATGTGGCTGAGGTGGAGAACTCAATCATGTCGTCGCTCGACATGCTGTTCAAAAACCCTATCCTGATCATCGCATATTTCTCCACACTGCTTATCATATCATGGCAACTGACACTGTTCACCCTTGTCTTCGTGCCAGTGATGGGATGGTTTATGGGAATGGTGGGCAGAAAGCTCAAGCAGAACTCCATCAAGGCTCAGGCCCTGTGGAGCGACACGATGAGTCAGGTGGAGGAGACACTCGGCGGTCTGCGCATCATCAAGGCATTCTGTGCCGAGGAGAAGATGAACAACCGCTTCGACCGCATCAACTCGGCCTATCGCAACGACATCATGCGAGTGAACATACGCCAGCAGATGGCTCACCCGATGAGCGAGTTCTTGGGAACGGTGATGATTGTCATCGTATTGTGGTTTGGTGGTATTCTTGTGCTTTCGGGCGACAAGATGCTCACTGGTCCTACCTTCATCTATTATCTCGTGATGCTCTACAGTATCATCAACCCCCTGAAGGAATTCTCCAAGGCGGGATACAACATCCCCAAGGGACTTGCCTCTATGGAGCGTATCGACAAGATACTCAATGCCGAAAACAATATCGTTGAGAATCCGTCACCAAGGCATATCGCCTCGTTCGAGCATCAGATAGAATTCCGCAACGTCTCCTTCCGCTACGACAAGAAATGGATTCTGCGCAACATCAATCTCACCATCCCCAAGGGCAAGACAATCGCTCTCGTGGGACAGAGCGGAGGCGGAAAATCCACACTTGTGGATCTCATCCCGAGATATTACGATGTTCAGGAGGGAGAGGTGCTCATCGACGGAGTGAACGTTAAGGATCTTGGCATCCACGACCTGCGCCAACTCATCGGCAACGTCAATCAGGAGGCAATCCTCTTCAACGACTCCTTCCGCAACAATATCTCGTTTGGTGTGGATGGAGCTACCGACGAGCAGATTGCCGAGGCTGCAAAGATAGCCAATGCCTACGACTTCATCATGCAGACCGAAAAGCAATTCGACACTCCGGTAGGCGACCGCGGAAGCCGACTCTCAGGTGGTCAGCGCCAGCGTGTGAGCATAGCTCGCGCCATACTCAAGAATCCGCCTATACTCATTCTCGACGAGGCCACCTCAGCCCTCGACACCGAGAGCGAACGACTCGTTCAGGATGCCCTTGAACGCCTAATGAAGACGCGCACCACAGTGGCAATAGCCCATCGACTGAGCACCATCAAGTGTGCCGACGAGATATGTGTCATCCACGAGGGAGAGATTGTTGAGAGAGGAACACACGACCAACTGCTTGCCATCGACGGATACTACAAGAAGCTCAACGACATGCAGTCACTATAAAGAGATGTGGGGCAGGCTACTTATTTCAGTTCGCCTGCCTCATATAGTTTCTTCACCTTGGCATAGGTCTTGGTAGTTCCAAAACCGCTCTTTGCCGCCACTTCCGTCTGTGTAGCCTTGGGATGTTGCTCCAAGTAGCTTAGGGCATATAGTATGCGCAAGGTGTTGACATAGCAATAGAACGAACCGAATCGCTCGCGGAACACCACCGAGAGATAGGTGCGATTGGTGCCAAGCTTCTCGGAAAGTATGGTTTTATTGAACTTCGGGTCGAGATACAGTCGGTCGTCCTCTACCATATCGCGTATCTGATGCTCTATTTTTTCCTTAACAGCGTCAGAAATCGAACTGCTGCTTTGAGTAGCGACCCTTGCGTTCAGTGCCTCATTTTCAATATCTTTCGTCATCACCTCGCACTCTTTGCGCTGGGGATGGAGTATCAATATGGTTACGCCAATGCATAGCACTGATATTGATATGAAATATATGGCATTGACAATATGACTATCGGCAATAAACACTATCAACGCCAACACCCATTCCCAAAACGGGATGTATATCACCATCTTTGCAAATACCAACGGGAAGTCGTCCTCATTTGAGTATTCACCGCGGATAAACTCATTTATCTTGCGAAACAGCCAACGGGTGGTGAAAAACATCTTGACTGCAAGCACCAACGATGCAGCCAACACTATTCCATGCTCCCAAAAACCATAAATGTCGAGGTCGTTGCCTCCAATACATGCGAATACAAACAACGTGGCAAGCACTGCCATAGGCAATACCAACAACAGGAGATA
>JBJEAY010000725.1:0-5170 GCA_051869575.1 Prevotella sp.
ATAACTCCCCTTTATAACTTCCCCAAATAACTCCCCTAATTTTAAAGAATTAAAGTTGACTATATATAAATAATGAAAAGAATAGCAATACAAGGAATGATAGGGTCGTTTCACGACATTGCCGCCCACCAGTATTTCGAGGGCGAGCAGTTGCAGTTGATATGCTGCGACACCTTTGAGGAGGTGTTCGACAACGTGAAGAAAGACCCGACGGTGATAGCAATGACCGCCATAGAGAATACCATTGCGGGCAGTCTGCTGCACAACTACGAGTTGCTGCGCGACTCGGGATTGAGTGTAGTGGGCGAGCATAAGTTGCACATCAGTCATTGCATCTGCTGTCTGCCCGACGATGAGTGGGAGACGATACAGGAGGTACACTCCCATCCCGTAGCCCTGATGCAGTGCCGACAATTCTTGGCAAAGCATCCCTCGATAAAGGCAGTGGAGAGCGACGACACCGCAGGTGCGGCTAAGTATATCGCCGAGAACAGTTACAAGTGCCAGGGATGGGCTGCCATCTGTAGCAGTGCCGCGGCAAGGCTCTACGGACTGAAGGTGATCGAGGACAATATCGAGGACAACAAGCATAATTTCACCCGTTTCCTCGTGTCGTCCAGTCCGATGAAGGCCGACTTCCTGCGTCCGCTTGAGAAGACCAACAAGTCGAGTCTTGTCTTCTCGCTCCCGCATGAGGAGGGTTCGCTGTCGCAGGTGCTCAGTATCCTGAATTTCTACAAGATCAACCTGACGAAGATACAGTCGCTGCCCATCATCGGACACGAGTGGGAATACCTCTTCTATGTGGATGTCACCTACGACAATCTCACCCGCTATCGTCAGAGTATCGACGCAATTATCCCGCTTACAAAAGAACTTAAAATATTAGGTGAATACGTGTCCAAATAGCTGCGAGCAGCTATTTGGAAATTAAAGAATTAAAGAATTAAAAAATTAAAGTTCGTTTGCGGTAGAAGGTTTATCGCTTCGCGAAATTAAATAAATTAAGATTATGAATATAAATATTCAACCGGCAGAGCGACTCTCGCTCGTCAGCGAATACTACTTCAGCAGGAAACTGAAGGAGGTGGCACAGATGAACGCCGAGGGCAAGGACGTAATCAGTCTTGCCATTGGCAGTCCCGACATGCCACCATCGGAGAAAACAATCAAGACATTATGCGAGGTGGCAAGTCGCCCCGACACCCATGGTTATCAACCCACAATGGGAACACCCGAACTGCGCAACGCCATGGCGGATTTCTATAAGCGATGGTATGGAGTGGAACTCAATCCCGCCAACGAGATACAACCGCTTATCGGTTCGAAGGAGGGCATACTACACGTCACTCTCGCCTTTGTCAATCCTGGCGAGGAGGTACTCGTGCCCAATCCCGGTTATCCCACCTACACCTCGCTGAGCAAGATACTCGGAGCGAAGGTGGTGAACTACGACCTTATGGAGGACAACGGATGGCAACCCGACTTCGAGCAGTTGGAGAAGATGGACCTCTCGAAGGTGAAACTGATGTGGACCAACTATCCCAACATGCCCACGGGAGGTAATGCACGCATGGAGACATACGAGCGACTCGTGGATTTCGCACGCAAGCATAACATCGTAGTGGTGAACGACAATCCCTATTCGTTCATCCTCAACGAGAAGCCCATTTCGCTGCTTCAGGTGGAGGGCGCAAAGGATTGCTGCATTGAGTTCAACTCATTGTCTAAAAGTCATAACATGCCAGGATGGCGTGTGGGTATGTGTATCAGCAACCCCACGTTCATCTCGTGGATACTCAAGGTGAAGAGCAACATAGACAGCAGTACGTTCCGCGGAATACAGTTGGCTGCAGCAGCTGCACTCACCAATGAGGCCGAGTGGCATCGCGAGGCAAACTTCGAGACATATGCCCGCCGTCGCAAATATGCCGAGCAGATAATGGATGCCTTAGGATGTAAATACGACCCCAATCAGGTGGGAATGTTCCTGTGGGGACGCATCCCCGACAGCTATTCCAACTGTGAGGAGCTCACCGAGCGTGTGCTCCACGAGGCAAGGGTGTTTATCACCCCCGGCTTCATCTTCGGATCGAATGGCGAGAGGTATATCCGCATCTCGCTCTGTGCAAATGAGCGCGTCTTCGACGCTGCTTTGCACAGGGTGAGATGCGGAATTAAAGAATTAAAGAATTAAAAAATTAAAGTTCGTTTGCGCAGGATGTGCGGGAATAAGAACTTTAATATTTTAATACTTTAATATTTTAATTTAAATTTGAAAATTGGAAATTTTAAAATTTGACATATATGGAATTAGAATTAGAAAAGCTTACGTTGCCCAGTGACAACGAGCGTCCGTTTGTGATAGCAGGACCATGCTCCGCCGAGACAGAGGAGCAAGTGATGACAACAGCCAAGGACTTGGCAGCCAAGGGATGCCACATGTTCCGTGCAGGTGTGTGGAAACCACGTACAAAGCCAGGTGGCTTTGAGGGTAATGGCGAGAAGGCATTGCCATGGATGAAGCAGGTGAAGGAGGAAACCGGTATGCTCGTGGCTACCGAGGTGGCTACTCCCGAGCATGTGGAACTCGCCCTGAAGTATGGTATCGACATCCTATGGGTGGGAGCGCGCACCACTGCCAACCCATTCGCCATGCAGGCTCTTGCCGACTCGCTCAAGGGTATCGACGTGCCAGTATTCGTGAAGAACCCCGTCAATCCCGACCTCGAACTGTGGATTGGTGCCATGGAGCGTATCAATCAGGCTGGCATCAAGAAGATGGCTGCCATACATCGCGGTTTCTCAAGCTATGACAAGAAGATTTACCGCAACATGCCGATGTGGCAGATACCTATTGAACTGCATCGCCGCATACCCGATCTGCCTATCATCTGCGACCCGTCGCACATAGGTGGTCGTCGCGAACTCGTGGCTCCTATCTGTCAGCAGGCAATGGATCTTGGTTTCGACGGACTCATCGTTGAGAGCCACTGCAATCCCGACT
This sequence comes from Prevotella sp., assembly GCA_051869575.1. Lineage (GTDB taxonomy): Bacteria > Bacteroidota > Bacteroidia > Bacteroidales > Bacteroidaceae > Prevotella. The sequence continues at coordinate 3,008 of JBJEAY010000725.1, forward strand.
GTGCATGGAGTGACGCCAAGCAGCAGGTTACGCCCGATGTGCTCGACTATATCCTCTCATTGCTCGTGGTACGCAGCGAGACCACTACCACCGAGAGCATCACCCAACTGCGTCATCAGATTGACGAACTCGACAACCAGCTCATGGACCTCCTCTCAAAGCGCATGCGCGTATGTCGCGAGATTGGTCAGTATAAGAAGGAGCACAACATGACTATCCTTCAGGCCGCCCGCTACACCGAGATCCTCGAAAAGCGTGGTGCACAGGGTGCCCTCTGCGGTATGGACAGTGACTTTGTCGCCCAGGTGTTCGAGAAAATCCACGAGGAGAGCGTGCGTCAGCAGATGGAGATTATCAACAAATGACGGAATCATTTGTAACAGTGGCTAATTAAACTTTTAATAATATGAAGATTTTGGTTCTCGGAGCGGGAAAAATGGGTAGCTTTTTTCTCGATTTGCTGAGCTTTGACCACGAGACGGCGGTGTATGAGAAGGACCCGAAGAGAATGAGGTTTACATACAACTGCCAACGACTGACGACATTGGACGAGGTGAAGGAGTTCGCTCCCGAACTCGTCATCAATGCCGTGACAGTGAAATACACCATACCGGCATTTAAGGAAGTGCTGCCTTATCTGCCAAAGGATTGTATCATCAGCGATATATCATCGGTGAAGACCAACCTAAAGGAGTACTACGAAGAGACGGGATTCCGATATGTCAGCACTCACCCGATGTTTGGCCCCACCTTCGCCAACCTCAACCAGTTGAGCGAGGAGAACGCCATCATCATCAGCGAGGGCGACTATATGGGACGTATCTTCTTCAAGGACCTCTACAGCCGCCTTGGTCTCAATATCTACGAATACACCTTCGAGGAGCACGACCGCACAGTGGCTTACTCACTGAGTATTCCCTTTGTCAGCACATTCGTGTTTGCTGCCGTGATGAAGCATCAGGACGCTCCGGGTACAACCTTCAAGCGTCACATGCGCATTGCCAAGGGTGTGCTCAACGAGGATGACTATCTGTTGCAGGAAATCCTGTTCAACCCCTATACGAGTGACCAGGTGGCACAGATACGCGACGAGCTCAAGGAACTGCTCGACATCATCGACCATAAGGATGGCGACCGCATGAAGCAGTATCTGAAGAAGATTCGTGACCACGTGAGAGGGGATATAGAGATATTAAAGAATTAAAATATTAAAGAATTAAAATATTAAAGAATTAAAATATTAAAGAATTAAAATTCTCCTTGGCACATAAGTATCATATAGTGGCATTCTTGACAGTGGCGGTGTGGGGCACTACGTTTGTATGGACGAAGCTCCTGATAATCAACGGACTGTCGCCGGCGCAGATATTCACTCTGCGCTTCATCATCGCCTACGTGCTGCTGACGGGATTCTCGTTGTGGCGCGGCAGGCATAAGTGGTTGTCGGACAACTGGCGCGACGAACTGACGATGGTGGCATTGGGATTGACGGGAGGCTCGATGTATTTCCTCACCGAAAACGAGTCGCTGCGCTTCACCACTGCCACCAACACTTCGCTCATAGTGTGCTCATGCCCCCTGTTTGCCATGCTAATCATCGCCCTGTTCTATAAGTCGGAGCGATTCAGCAAGCGTCAGGCCCTTGGTTCGCTTGTGGCATTGGCAGGTATGGCGGCAGTGGTGCTCAACGGTCACTTTGTGCTCCATCTCTCGCCCTTGGGCGACACACTCGCATTCTCAGCTTGCCTCTGTTGGGCACTCTACACACTGTTGATGAAACCCGTGATGGGTCGCTATCCCGCCATGTTCATCACGCGCAAGGTGTTCTTCTATGGCATATTGACGATATTGCCTTATTACATCTTCGTGCCCGACATGCCGTCGTGGGATGTGCTTACTCGCCCTGATGTGGCTCTCAATCTGCTCTTCCTTGGCAGTGTGGCGTCGATGCTTTGCTATCTCACGTGGAGCTGGTGTATGAAGGGACTTGGGGCAGTGGTGTGCACCAATTGGGTGTATGTCAACCCCATCACCACCATCATTGCCGCATGGCTGATACTTGGTGAGCAGATAACGGTGTATTTCCTCATCGGTTCGGCATTGATAATAGCAGGAATGTATCTGTCTTCTAAGAAGACGTGAAACTTTAATACTTTAATTCTT
>JBJEAY010000726.1:0-5169 GCA_051869575.1 Prevotella sp.
AGTCGATTGAGGCTATCATCAATAGTATGACACCCAAGGAGCGTACTAATCCCGAGATACTCAATCAGAGCCGACGCATGAGAATAGCCAAGGGATCGGGTACTAATATCCAGGAGGTGAACCGCCTGCTAAAGCAGTTCGACCAGATGAGAAAGATGATGAAGATGGTATCAGGCATGAACAACAGCAAGATGATGCAGATGGCTGCGGCTATGAAAAACATGAAGGGTGGAATGCCGGGATTCTGATTCAAAATGAAGAGTGAAGAATGAAGAGTGAAGAATGAAATTTGATATTATATGCAATTAATAGATGGAAAGGCTACTGCTGCCGCAATAAAGCAGGAAATAGCAGATGAGGTGAAGGCTATTGTTGCCGCTGGTGGCAAGCAACCTCATTTGGCTGCCGTACTCGTTGGACATGACGGCGGTTCGGAAACATACGTGAAGAACAAAGTGCTGGCATGTGAGGCATGCGGGTTTAAGTCAACACTTATCAGATATGAGGACGATATCACTGAGGACGAACTCTTGGCTTGTGTGGATCGTCTTAACAAGGATGCTGATGTGGATGGATTCATTGTACAGTTGCCATTGCCCAAGCATATCGACGAGCAGAAGATAATCGAGGCTATCGACTATCGCAAGGACGTTGACGGATTCCATCCTGTAAATGTAGGCAGAATGGCTATCGGACTGCCATGCTTCATATCTGCCACACCACTGGGCATCATCACATTGCTCCGCAGATATGGCATCAAGACAAGCGGAAAGAAATGTGTAGTGCTTGGACGTAGTAATATCGTAGGCAAACCGATGGCCCAACTTATGATGCAGAAGCAGTATGGAGACAGTACTGTGACGGTTTGCCATAGTCATTCGGCTAATCTCAAAGAAGAATGTCGCGAGGCGGACATCATTATTGCTGCCATCGGTCGTCCCGACTTTGTCACTGCCGACATGGTGAAGGAGGGGGCAGTGATTATTGATGTCGGTACAACACGTGTGCCCGACGCATCGCGCAAGAGTGGATACCGCCTCAACGGGGATGTCAAGTTTGACGAGGTCGCTCCAAAGTGCTCCTTCATAACTCCCGTTCCTGGTGGTGTAGGTCCCATGACAATTTGTTCGCTGATGAAGAACACGTTGGCGGCAGGCAAGAAGGAGTATTACAAGTGATGTCAAGCACGCAGTTGTATGGTGACTATGGAAAGTCGGGATTATTACAAGCAGGGCAATGAGTGCAGGCGAAGGGGTGACTTCGGGGATGCCATAAATTGCTATATCAAAGCTATAGAGTTGGATCCCGATGGTCCTGCTGTCGAAGCAAAGTCAATGCTTGAAGACATACTTAATTTCTATAATAAGGATGCATATAATCCTTGAAAGAAATGGATTGAAGTTTTTTAATTTACCAAGATATGAGCAAAATTAGAGGTGCCATAGTGGTTGATACCGAGAGGTGCAAGGGATGCGCATTGTGCGTGAACGCATGCCCTCAGGATGTCATAGCTTTGGCAAAGAAAGTGAACGTCAACGGTTATCCGTTTGTCGAGGTTGTCAATCAGGACAACTGTGTCGGTTGCGCTTCTTGTGCAATCGTGTGTCCTGATGGATGTATTACTGTTTATAGAAAGAAAATGGAGGATTGACATGAAGAACGAAACACAGGAAGTGACATTGATGAAGGGCAATGAGGCTATAGCCCGTGCCGCCATCAGATGCGGTGTTGACGGATTCTTTGGTTATCCCATCACTCCGCAGAGTGAGATTATCGAGACGCTTGCACTCGATAAGCCGTGGGAAACTACGGGTATGGTTGTGTTGCAGGCCGAAAGTGAGGTGGCTGCCATCAATATGGTGCATGGTGCTGCAGGTGCTGGAAAGAAGGCTTTCACGTCTTCGTCAAGCCCTGGTGTGGCATTGATGCAGGAGTGTATATCCTATATGGCAGGCTCTGAGATTCCGGGAGTTGTGGTCAACGTGCAGAGAGGTGGACCTGGCTTGGGTACTATCCAACCTTCGCAAAGTGACTATCTGCAGGCAACAAAGGGGGGAGGCAATGGAGACTATAATGTCATCGTGCTTGCTCCAGCATCTGTACAGGAGATGGCCGACTTTGTTGATTTGGCATTCGAATTAGCATTCAAGTACCGTAATCCGGCTATGATTCTGAGTGATGGTGTCATCGGTCAGATGATGGAAAAGGTGGTGTTGCCACCATATAAGCCTCGCCGTACAGAGGAGGAAATCAGACAGCAATGTCCTTGGGCTACTATTGGTCGTACCAAGGACCGCAAACCGAATATCTTGACTTCGCTCGAACTTAAGCCTGAGGCTATGGAGCAGCATAACATCCATCTCCAGCAGAAGTATGCTGAGATTGAAGCTAACGAGGTTAGATACGAGACTTTGCAATGCGAGGATGCCGAATATATTATTGTGGCATTCGGAAGCGCAGCCCGTTTGGCACAGAAGGCTATAGAAATTGCACGTCAAGAAGGAATTAAGGTCGGTTTGTTCCGACCGATAACTCTTTGGCCTTTCCCCAAAAAGGAAATCGACGAGATTGCGAGTGGCAAGAAAGGAATTCTTGTTGCAGAGATTAATGCCGGACAGATGGTAGATGATGTGCGTCTCGCCATCAATGGCAAGGAACCTGTGGAATATTTCGGACGCCTTGGGGGCGTAGTGCCCGAACCCGATGAGATTGTTGATGCCCTAAAAAATAAACTCATGTAGATTATGGCAAGAAACGAAGAAATAATTGCACCTGAGAATCTGGTGTACAAAAAGCCTGAACTGATGAACGACGTGCCTATGCACTATTGTCCTGGCTGTAGCCATGGTGTCGTTCATAAACTTGTTGCTGAAATTATCGAGGAGATGGGTATGGAGGATAAGACCGTGGGAGTTTGTCCTGTCGGTTGTGCTGTCTTTGCATACAGATACCTTGACATCGATTGGCAGGAGGCTGCCCATGGGCGTGCCCCCGCTGTGGCTACGGCCATAAAGCGCCTATGGCCTGATCGACTCGTCTTCACATATCAGGGCGACGGCGACTTGGCATGCATAGGTACTTGTGAGACAATACATGCCCTCAATAGGGGTGAGAATATCGTCATCATCTTTATCAATAATGCTATTTATGGTATGACTGGAGGACAGATGGCGCCTACAACTCTTATGGGACAGAAGACGAGCACTTGTCCTTATGGTCGAGAGGCTTCGCTTCATGGTTATCCATTGAAGATAACCGAGATTGCCGCCCAACTGGAGGGTACGTGTTATGTCACCCGTCAGAGCGTTGAGTCGGTTGCTGCTATTCGTGGTGCAAAGAAGGCTATACGCAAGGCCTTCGAGGCTTCGATGGCGGGTAAGGGCAGCTCGCTTGTCGAGATTGTATCTACGTGCAACAGCGGTTGGAAACTCTCTCCTGTTCAGGCCAACGAGTGGATGAAGGAACACATGTTCAAGTTCTATCCCAAGGGGGATATTAAGGACACTATTCAGTAAATATAACAGATAATAGTGAGATTATTATGAAAAAAGAAATTATTATATCAGGATTTGGCGGGCAAGGTGTCTTGTCAATGGGTAAGATTCTTGCTTATTCTGGTCTTATGGAAGACAAGGAGGTTACATGGATGCCTGCTTATGGTCCTGAGCAGAGAGGCGGTACGGCTAATGTTACTGTTATTGTCAGCGACGAGCCGATTAGTTCGCCTATCCTCAGTTCATTTGATGTGGCTGTGGTGCTCAACCAACCGTCACTTGACAAGTTCTTGCCGAAAATCAAATCGGGAGGTATTCTCATTTATGATAGCTATGGCATTATCAATCCTCCATCAAGGGATGATATTTCCATATATCGTATTGATGCAATGGACAAGGCAGCCGAACTGAAGAACTCCAAGGTATTTAATATGATTGTGCTCGGAGGCTTGTTGAAGGTTTGTCCCGTAATAAGTCATGATGGTGTGGAAAAAGCCTTGTATAAGACTCTTCCTGAGCGTCATCATGGATTGATACCATTGAATATGCAGGCACTTAAGGAGGGAGCGGGAATTATTCAGTTACAGGCTTAAACGCTGTATTCCGCCACATTCCACAAGATGCTCGAAGCATCCCTCTGCAGGGAATAAACCGGCATATATTCCTGCGCATAGCAATACACCGCCGTGTGCGAATATCACCACACGGCGGTATTCTTTTGTCTTTATCTCGTCAAGAAAATTTGCCACTCTGCTATACAGGTCAGGAAATCCTTCACCTCCTGTGGCTCTTAAATGCATATAGTCGTCATACCACATCTGTAGGGCATCATCCTTGATTTCGTCGTATTTCTGCATCTCCCATTCGCCCATGTTCATCTCTTTCAGACGGTCATCTTTTACTGGATTACTGAATCCGCAGTATTTCGACAATTTCAGTGCCCTGGTCAGTGGCGAAGAGTATATTTTGTCTGGTACAATACCGTCTGAAAGTATCTCTTTGAGGTTCTTTGCTGTTTGCATAGCCTCTGCTTCGAATGTGTCAGCTACTGGCACATCCGACCATCCGTAGCAAGTGCCTTTGGGCACGCCTACTCGTGTGTGTCTTATCATTATTATGTCCATACGATTGCAAAAATACAAAAATAATCCCATATAACTGAAAAAAACATCTAAAAAATTAGATTAATTGATGTTTTTTTTGTACTTTTGCATCATGAATGGATTATCTCGAATAATATATGTGTTTTTAGGACTTGTCGCTTTCATTTTCCCGACTATCTCTTTTGCCGAAGGAAATGTTGTCGTGACAGGGCAAAATGATATTGGTGACAACGGAAATGTATCCCAACCGGCTATTTCCAATAGTATTCTCTATATATGCTCATATAATACAGACTCAAGAAGTACTGCTGAAACTCTTGAACCTTTTGTAAAGCGATGCAATGAAATCGACCCCTCACGTCAAGTTATTATTGAAAGTATGGAATGTACCAGTCTCAAGGAGCTGTTTTCATTAAAGGGCAGAATGAAAGGCATTCTCAATAAATATATGGCAAATGGACATAGTCCGGCACTTATTGTACTTATGGGGCGTGAGGCGGTTTCTACATATTTGTCTTTGGATGAGCCTATGTATAAGAAAATACCTATAGCTGTGGGTTCATGTAGCGCAA
>JBJEAY010000727.1:0-5155 GCA_051869575.1 Prevotella sp.
TCTCACTTGTCAACATACCTATTCCTCCACTTCAATTTTGCTACCCTTCAAGCATTTGCAAGAATAGTAGAAGTTAATGACTGCTGCAATAGCGATGATGTAGCTATCATCATTTATTGCATTTGCTACAACTACTGGGACTGTAATGAATGAACCTACAAACCAGATAGCGATTAATAACTGCTTTGGTGACATATTTTGCCAGCCTGCGTCCCCTGCAAGTACCTGCAAGAAGCTTACGTTTACCTTTTTCTTCATGTGCGTTACTTTTATTTATAAAACATTGCTCTTAATGCATCCCTGTTAAGGAAATACAATTATTCATACTTAATCGAAATTTATTTTGCGCTTCGGCAGTTTTGGACTACCTTTGCACTGTTTATATTAATATGTCACTGCAAAGGTACTAAATTTTTCTGTATTTCTGTGCAGAAATCTCAGAAATCTTCATTTACTTTGCAAAGTTTAACGTTTAAGGCAATATGAGTACATAAAAAGCAAGAAAATAGGGTCTGGATGGTGTTTGAGACCGAAAAAACCGCAAATACACCGCAAATAAAATTTAGCATACTCTGAAACTATTGTGAATCAAGTGTTTACAAACAAATTTGGAGGGTCTGGAAAGCGTGTAACCGGCAAAACCGGTTCGCAGGTTCGAATCCTGTTCTCTCCGCAGTTTTCGCAAAATCCCCCTCAGTCGCATAAGGCAGAGGGGGATTTTAGGTTTTTAATGTTTTTTATAATGAATGATTGCGATTATCTCGATAATTATTACTACTTTTGCAGCTGATTATTGAAATTCATAGACATAATAAAAATGAAACACATAAGAATCTGGATTGCCACAATGGCTATCGTGGCAATGTCAATATTTGGAACTTCCGTCGTGGAAGCACAATCGAAAGAGGCAGTGACTGATTCGGTGACTACAACATTAACCGACTCGACAGCGAAGAGTGTAGCCGACTCGACGACCTCTGATCTCATTGTCGAGGACGAACTGTTGGAGACCGAGGAGACGGGCGGACTTCACAAGCAACTGAAGTCGAAATTCATTGAGGGCAGTGCCGGCTTCATGTCGTTGGTGGCTCTTGCCCTTGTCATCGGACTTGCCTTCTGCATAGAGCGCATCATCTATCTCACCCTGTCGGAGATCAACGCCAAGAAACTCATGAACACCATTGGCTCGAAGATTGAGAGTGCCGACATCGAGGGAGCCAAGGACATCTGCCGCAACACCCGTGGCCCCGTGGCGTCAATCTGCTATCAAGGACTGTTGCGCATAAACGAGAGCATTGAAGACATCGAACGGTCGGTGGTGTCATACGGAGCTGTGCAGACCGCCAACCTTGAGAGGGGATGCTCGTGGATAAAACTGTGCATCACGATTGCCCCATCGTTGGGATTCCTTGGCACTGTGATAGGAATGGTGATGGCATTCGACAATATCCGCGTGGCAGGCGACATCAGTGCCACCATCGTGGCGTCGGGAATGAAGGTGGCACTCATCACCACCATCTTCGGTATTATCGTAGCCCTGGTGCTGCAGTTGTTCTACAATTACATTGTATCGAAGATTGAGCACATCACGTCGCAGATGGAGGAGTCGGCAATAACTCTGCTCGATTGTATAACTAAGTTTAAGGAGTTAAGGGAGTTAAAGGAGTTAAGGGAGTTAAAGGAGTTAAGGAGTTAAAGGAGTTAAAGGAGTTAAGGAAGTTAAAGGAGTTAAAGACAAATGCATTACAATATACGGAAAAAGCAGTCGTGGATGAAAATCGGACTTGTGGCCGTGTCGGCGTTGGTGTTCATCGCCTTCTGGCTCGTGGGGTATGACATGCCCTATGAGGAAGACGCCGACTTCAATGCCCCATTGCTCACCGACATGCTCATGGGATATATTTACCTGCTGTTGGCTGTATGCATCGGAGTGACGGTATATTCGGTGATACATGGCATCAAGACAAGCGGGCGACAGAGCCTCACGGAGAACGGTGTACCGGCGGGGCGCATAACCATTGTCACCTGGGTGGCAACGGCAATACTTCTCGCCCTGACATTCGCCCTCGGATCGACCGACCCGATAAAGGTGAACGGCAAGGACTTCAGCGAGAGCCTTTGGCTTAGGTTGTCGGATATGTTCATCATCTCGTCGGGGGTGATGATACTGATTGCCATAGCGGCAGTGGTGTTCGGAATGACGGGATTTTCAAGGAGGATGAAATAAGATGTTGTTCGGAAAGAAGAAAAAAAGGGAGGTGCCAGGATTGGACACCACGTCAACGGCAGACATATCGTTTATGCTGTTGATATTCTTCCTTGTCACCACGTCATTGGACACCGACGAGGGTTTGACACGCTATCTGCCTCCAATGCCGCAGAAGAACGAGCAAAAGCAGATGGACGTCAACCGCAACGACATCATGAACATCAGTATTGACGACGATGACCGCATGACATGCAACGGCGACACCATCAACGCCCGACAACTGACCGAGAGAGTGGCATCGTTTGTCATAGAAAGAGGAAAGACACACGTGATATCCGTGAAGGCAGACAGGCAAACGAGCTACGAGGCATATTTCGCCATGCAGAACTCCATAGTGAATGCCTACTCCGACGTGCGCGACAAGATGGCACGACGCGAATATAACACACCATTCGCCAAATGCTCGCAACAACAGCGCGACGAGATATCAAGGAAATATCCCCAACGCATATCCGAAGCAGAACCTTCCTCGCATGACAGTGGGCAAGAAAGAGAGGAAGGAGGTGAGGAATGAGTATGTTCAAGCGCAAGGACCATAGTGTGCCAAGACTGAACACAGCGTCATTGCCCGACCTGATCTTCACCGTGTTGTTCTTCTTCATGATTGTCACCCACATGAAGGAAAACCAGATGAAAGTGAAATACCAGGTGCCGCAGGGCACAAGGCTTGAGCGACTTGCCAAGAAATCCACCGTGTCTCACATATACATCGGCAAGCCATACAAGGGTGGGGGCGGCGATGCAGTGCAGGTGAACGACAAGATAGTGGATATGGCAGAAATAGAAGACTTCATCGCTGCCGAGCGCAAGAGGATGTCGCCTGATGACGCACGCAACATGACAGTGAGCATCAAGGCCGACAAAAAAGCCGACATGGGAGTAGTCACCGATGTCAAACAGGCACTCAGAAGGGCAAATGCCCTCAAAATACTATACTCAGGAAAAAAATCAACTAAAAAGAATAAATAATATGGCAAACCAGAAGATTGATAAACTCGACAAGCAGATTCTGACTATGATAGCAGAAGACGCACGTGTGCCTTTCCTGGAGGTGGCAAGATCCTGCAACGTGAGCGGGGCTGCCATTCACCAACGCATACAGAAACTGTCGAACGCCGGTATTATCAAGGGGTCGAAATTCATTGTTGACCCCGAGAAGATAGGCTATGAGACTTGTGCCTTTATTGGCCTTAACCTGAAGAACCCCGAAAACTTCGACAAGGTGGTGGAGGAGTTGAAGAGGATACCCGAGGTGGTGGAATGTCACTACACAACGGGCGACTTCGACCTATTCATCAAGATATACGCCCTCAACAACCACCATCTGCTGAATATCATCCACGACAAACTGCAACCTTTAGGTTTGTCGCGCAGTGAGTCGATAATCTCATTCAACTCAGCCATCAACCGACAGATTCCCATCGTCGATATCCCCGTGGCAGAGGAATAGATTATTCTCTTGAATAATCCACGAAAGAATATCTATAGGCGTGACGGTCATCTATATCATGATCTTCACGCCCTATTTCTTTCCATCCCTTGTCATAAGGCGGAAAGAACACGTCGGCGGCTTCGGGGGTGTCGTCAATCTCAGTGAGACACAGACGATCGGCAATCCCCATCGCCTGAGTATATACCGAGGCGCCACCTATTATATATATATCATCATTGTCGATGCCATGATTGGCACATTCCTCCAATGAGCAATGACTCAGCGCCTCGTCGAGAGAGGCATAGCACTCGCAACCGGGGAAATCGCTTTGACTGCGACTGAGCACTATGTTGCGCCTGTTGGGCAATGCACCCTTGGGCAGCGAGAGGAATGTGTTGCGCCCCATGATGATGGTATGCCCAGTGGTGAGAGCCTTAAATCGCTTGAGGTCGTTGGGCAACCAATACAATAGTTTATTATCTAATCCTATGCCGAGGTTTTTTGCCACGGCAGCAATCACGTTTATTCTCATACGTCCTTTAACTCCTTAACTCCTTAACTCCTTTAACTCCTTTAACTCCCTTAACTCCTTTAACTCCCTTAAAAATCACACCGACACCGCAGCCTTGATATGCGGCCAAGGGTCGTAACCTTCGAGTTGGAAATCCTCGTATTTAAAGTCGAAGATATCCTTCACGTCGGGATTGATCACCATGCGTGGCAATGGGCGTGGAGCACGCGTGAGCTGGAGCTTTGCCTGTTCGATATGGTTGAGATATAGATGTGTGTCGCCAGTGGTATGGATAAAGTCGCCTGCCTTCAATCCAGTCACCTGTGCCATCATCTGCAGCAACAAGGCATACGATGCGATATTAAACGGCACACCAAGGAATGTGTCGGCAGAGCGCTGATAGAGCTGTAGGCTCAAACGACCGTTGGCTACATAAAACTGGAACATCGTGTGACAAGGAGGCAATGACATCCTCTCCACCTCAGCCACATTCCACGCACTCACAATCATGCGTCGCGAGTCGGGATTGTTCTTTATCTGATTCACCACATTCTGTATCTGGTCGATAGTGCCGCCGTTCTCGTCGGGCCATGAGCGCCATTGATGTCCATACACCGGACCGAGTTCGCCGTTTTCGTCAGCCCACTCGTCCCAGATGCTCACCCCGTGGTCTTTCAGATACTTGATATTGGTGTCGCCACGCAGAAACCACAGCAACTCGTAGATAATTGACTTGAGATGAAGTTTCTTGGTGGTGAGGAGCGGGAAGCCCTCTTCAAGATTAAACCTCATCTGATTGCCGAAGACACTGATAGTGCCAGTGCCGGTGCGGTCTTCTTTCTTTACGCCCTCCGTCAATATGCGGTCGAGCAGGTCTAAATATTGCTTCATCTTTTATATTTCAATACTTTAATTCTTTAATTTTTTAATTCTTTAATATTTT
>JBJEAY010000728.1:0-5149 GCA_051869575.1 Prevotella sp.
CACCTATAAATCAAGGGGTTTGTAAAAAAGAGTTTCTCTTAAAGAGAGAAACACCTTTTGCATACCATTTCAGACTGGTATTTCATGCCGGAAAGAGGGGCTTTGCAGGGGGTGGACTCAGAAAAGTGAAATAGATGGCTATTGTAATTGAAACACGAGGAAAGTCACTGATATACAGACCGATACACAAATCGGGATGAACCATGAGTACGTTCTTTTCCCAAAAAACACCTATCAAAAAAGTATGGCAAATGGACTGGATAAGGATAAAAAACAGTGGTATGTCATGCGGGCCTACAAAAACGAGAAAACTGCCGAAGAACGGCTCTCTCATAAAACGTATGGCCTGGATTATTTCATACCCAAGCAGAAAGTCCTTCGCACCATCGATGGTAAGAAAGTCTTTTGCATGGTACCCGTCATCCATAGTCTGGTATTTGTGTATGCAAGTCATCAGCAGATTGTTGATTTCAAGCACAATTATTATTATGACCTCCAGTTTGTCACTTGGAAAAGTGGCGGCGAACTTATCTATCTGACCGTACCCGATAAAGAAATGACCAATTTCATCAAGGTATGCAAGCAGACAGACGAAGAGATACACTTCTACAAAATCAGTGAAATCAACAAAGAGAAAGATACACCCAACATCAAAAAGGGCAAGAGAGTAAGGGTACATGGCGGACCGTTCGACCAAGTGGAGGGCTACTTCATGAAGGTGGCCAAAAAGCAAGGTCGCCAGCTTGTCGTCATCCTTCCCGACCTGCTGGCGGTCTCCGCAGAAGTGATGCCGGAATATATTCAAATCATAGACTGAGATTATGGAGACGAGAATTACCCCCCCCAGGCCGTCCGAGAACTCCATTTTGAGAATTCTCAACTTTCAAATTATAAGCATCACAGCTCGAATTTGATATATTTCGACCCGATAATCGGTTATTACAACCGTTCGGAAGGCTTGAATCATCAGGCGAACTTACAGATTGTAAGATTTCTGATTTATGGTATTTAGTTCTCGGACAGCCTCCCCCGAATTAACTGATATAGAGGGATTAGTGCAGGACAGACCGACACAAACGGCCTATTAAAGATAGATAGAGAATGAGTTTTATTTGGATTGTCAACATCCTGTCGGTATTCTTCCTGTGCGTGTTTTTCGCAGGAATCGTGATACCGCAGATTCTGCTCATCGCCTTCCGTAGGCGACTGTTCGACGAGCCGGACGAGCGGAAGATACATCAGTGTGTAGTGCCCAGGCTTGGCGGCATGGCCTTCAAGCCCGTAGTGTTTTTCTCTTTTGTCCTGCTTTTGGCGGTCAATGTCTCGACGGGACATGATGAGCTGCTGAAGGAAATAGGCGCAGAAGCGTTGCCATTGGCATACGCCTTCTGCGCCATCATCATGTTGTACCTCGTCGGCATCGCCGATGACCTTATCGGAGTGCGCTACCGTGCCAAGTTCTTCATCCAGATAGTCTGCGGCATCATGCTGGTGGCGGGAGGAGTTGAACTGTCCGACCTCCATGGTATGCTGTTCATTCATTCCATGCCGTCCTGGGTGAGCATTCCCCTGACCGTCTTCGTCACGGTGTTCATCATCAATGCCATCAATCTTATCGACGGCATCGACGGACTGGCATCCGGGCTATGCAGTATCGCTTTCCTGTTCTACGGACTGACCTTCATCTGGTTCCAGCAGTATCTCTATGCCATGCTTGCCTTCGCCACTTTGGGAGTACTTATACCTTTCTATTATTATAACGTGTTCGGCAAGGCGGAAAAAGGACGCAAGATATTCATGGGCGACACTGGCAGCCTCACCATCGGCATCATTCTCTGCTTTCTGAGTATGCAGGTATCGCACCTCTCTGCCACCGCCTCACCCCATCACGCCAACCCCTTCGTCATGGCGTTCGCCCCCTTGCTGGTACCGTGCTTCGATGTGGTGCGAGTCTATCTCCACCGTGTGAGAAACGGCAAGAATCCCTTCCTGCCCGACAAGAACCACATCCACCACAAATTGCTTGCCATCGGTATGCGTCAGCGCACGGCCATGGTCTCCATCGTGCTGACCTCCACTGTGGTGACCTTCCTTAACATACTGCTTTCCGCTTACATCAATTCCAACCTGCTGCTTTGTGTGGACATTGCACTTTGGACGATGGCAAACATCCTTATAACCAAGAAAATACACCGACTGGCAAAAACAAGGTAAGTTGCGCCGGTCATCCCTTTTGTCGAAAATAGAAACTATAGTTACAATAAGAAAATGAAATCTTGCAAAATTATATCATTGACCCTCATGGTACTCGCAGCAGTATCGTGTAGCACGCCCAAGGAAATCAGTTATTTCCAAGACCTACAACCGGGGGTGACTGAACTTACCATTACAGACCCCGTGGAAATCAAGGTACGTCCGAAGGACAAGCTCTCTATTTTAGTGAACAGCCAAGACCAAAAGTTGAATGAGTTGTTCAATCTTCAGAACACTTCTGGCAACACCTCTAGCAATCGTATCGAGTTGGGCTACACTGTCGATACAAAGGGATTCATTAATTTCCCCGTTCTTGGCAAGGTGAAGGTAGGAGGCATGACCCGTGAGCAGATTGCCGAACATCTGACCGAACAGATTAAGGAGCAGGAGTTGATTAAAGATCCTGTGGTTACGGTGGAATTCCTGAATCTTGGCGTTTCTGTCTTGGGGGAGGTAAACAATCCTGGGCGTATCAAGATAGACCGCGATAACATGACCATTCTTGACGCTATAAGTGAAGCTGGCGACCTGACCATTTATGGCAAGCGTGAGAAAGTTCTTGTGCTTCGTCAGGAAAATGACAAACAACGTGTGTATGGCGTAAATCTCTGTTCTGCAGACCATATATATACATCGCCTGTCTATTATCTCCAGCAGAACGATGTGGTATATGTTACACCCAACGACACCAAGTCGCGCCAATCCACCGTCAACGGCAACACTGTCCGTTCCACCTCGTTCTGGATTTCACTGGCATCACTGATTACGTCCATAGCAGTACTTATAGCAAAATAACTTCAAGATGGCAACCATACAAAAGAAAATCCAAGTCCAGAATACACAGGATTTTATCCGTATTCAGGATCTTCTATATTTGTGCCTCGCCAAGTGGCACTGGTTCGTACTTTCATTAGCGGTCTGCCTCGGAGTGGCAATAGCCTATCTCCTGCGCACGCCGCCCGTCTATACCCGTTCGGCCTCCATCCTCATAAAAGACGACTCTAAAGGCAAGTCGGCATCATCAGACATGGAATCCTTTGCCGATTTCGGTATCTTCACCACCAACACCAATGTCAACAACGAGATGGGGACCCTCCAGTCACCCGACCTGATGCGTGAGGTGGTGACAAGACTTCATCTAGAGATGAACTATCTTGTGGAAGGACGTTTCCACAAAAACACAATCTATGGTGACCTGCTGCCCGTGGCGGTGACACTCGCCGACTTCCCCGACAACCAGTCTGCCGCTTTCCAGCTTCATTTGAGTAAAGAAGGCAGTTACATCCTTAGCGACCTCGTCCGTAATGGTGAGCCTGTCGAAGGAGAGGTGAAAGGACAGTTGGGCGACACCATTCAAAGCCCATTCGGCAAGATGGCTGTCACGGCTACCGCCCATTACCGGAAAGGACAGGAGACCGAAATTAAGGTCATCCGTTCCACCATCAAGGGAGCGGTAGGCGATGCCTCTTCCCGTTTGTCCGTGGCACAGAATGATGAGAAGTCCAACATCATCTCCCTGTCCTTTCAGGATGTTAGCATCCAGCGTGCCGAAGAGGTGCTCAATACTCTGATTTCCGTGTATAATGAGAATTGGGTGAAAGACAAGAACCAGATAGCCGTCAGTACCAGCATGTTCATCAACGAGCGACTCGGTGTGATAGAAGGCGAACTGGGCAATGTGGATAACGATATTTCCTCCTATAAGAGCCAGCACCTGCTGCCCGATGTACAGGCAGCCGCCAACATGTACATGGCGCAAGCCAGTGAAGCAAATGCCGCCATCAAGTCGCTGAACAACCAGACCTACATGGCGCGATATATCCGTAACTATCTGACGAGCGAGACTAACCGTTTCCAGTTGCTTCCCGCCAATTCGGGTATAGACAATCCGAACATAGCGTCTCAAATCAACGAATACAACAACCAACTGTTGGAGCGCAACAATCTGGTATCGAAGAGTAGCGTGAAGAACCCGTTGGTTGTCGAGATGGACGCCTCGTTGGCCGCCATGCGCAAAGCCCTTGTCTCGTCCATCGACAACCAGTTGGTGGCATTGGAAGCGCAGATCAGAAGCCAGCAGAGCTATGGCGGACAAGCCACCTCTCAGATAGCCTCCAACCCCAAGCAGGCCAAGTACCTGCTCAGTGTGGAGCGTCAGCAGAAGGTAAAGGAGTCGCTCTACCTCTACCTGCTGCAGAAGCGTGAGGAAAACGAGCTGTCGCAGGCCTTCACCGCCTACAATACCCGCATCATCTCACAGCCCGACGGAAGCATGGCACCCACAGCACCTGTCAAGAACAAAATCCTTCTTGTGGCATTCGCCATGGGGTTCCTTATCCCCGTAGTCATCATCTTTATCCGCGAGAACACCAATACGGTAGTCCGTGGCAGGAAAGACCTCGAAAGCCTCACTGTGCCCATCATCGGCGAAATTCCGCAATACTTCTCCTACAAGCATAAATGGCTTTTCCGCCGCAGGGTGAAGCCCAACACGAAAGCCATCGTGGTGAAAGAAGGTAACCGAAATGTCATCAACGAGGCGTTCCGTGTGTTGCGTTCCAACATGGACTTTATGTTGGCAGCGCAGAAAGAGCAGAATGTCTTTGTCATCACCTCATTCAACCCCGGCAGCGGCAAGTCCTTCCTCGCCATGAACATCGCCATGAGTCTTGCCATCAAGATGAAACGTGTACTGGTGATTGACGGCGACCTCCGCCACGGCTCCACTTCTTCTTACGTCAACTCTCCAGAGGCAGGATTGAGCGACTATCTGAGCGGAATAACAGATAACTGGAGACAGCTGATAGCCAGTGATGAAAGATACAAGAATTTCCACATCCTTCCTATCGGCAAGGTCCCGCCCAATCCTACTGAACTGCTGGAAAACGGCAGGTTG
>JBJEAY010000729.1:0-5141 GCA_051869575.1 Prevotella sp.
ATCAGTCGCCGCGCACTTCCTCTCCTACCACTGACGAGCCGGAGCCCGAGACTCCTGGAGGTAGTGATAATACAGACCCGGGAACTGGTGAGCAGGGCGGCAGCGGCACTGACCAGGGCGGCGGCTCAGGCTCTGAAGATGGCGAGGACTACTACGAGTAGGTCGATAGCCCCTTAATGGGGCTATCAAAATCTTGCGCTGTGGCTACTCACTCAATCGGGTGAGTAGCCATTTTTTTCCGTCGCGCTTGAATGTCAGTTCCATCTCAAGACCGTTGGAGATACCACGGAAGACGAGGATTTTCTTGTTGCCGCCCTCGCGAGGATGACCATAGATGACGTTGTAGAGGGTGCCGACGGGCAGTTCGGGGGCGAAGGCGGGCCATGTCTCGGGAGTGAGCACACCCTCCATCGTACTGAAATCGTCGTCGGGGTCGGGACCCGAGAACTGTACTATGTCGCTCACACTGCGACACTGAAACGCCGTGTCGGTGGCAAAGCGATGGTAGAACGAGAGAAAGGAGGCATTGACGCTGCGAGCAAGCGGTTTGGTGACAATCGAGTCGAGCATCCACAGGCCGTTGGTGCGGTTGAAGACGTACTGCTTGACAAAATGCTTGGCAAGGTATATCTTCTCCACCCTCGCGGTGTTGACCGACGTGTCCTTCACCAAGTGCATATCGCGCTCGCTGTTAAGAATCAATGTGTAGTAGCCCTGATGCATGAAGAAATGCTCTGTCTTCCACTGGTTCTGGGCAATAGTGGTGGTCTTGCCTCCCGCAAACGAGGGCAAGGGCCAAGAGGTTCTCTTCAACTGCAGCTTGCGATTGGCGGCGTAGTTGAAGAAAAAGTCGTCAAACAGCTCGTCAGCCGCCTTGGGCATCGGAGTCTCGGAGATAAGCATCTCCATGGTATCAACTGCGGCAGTATCCTTTATACTGTCGGAGTCGGCAGGCACACCATCCTGTGAGCCTGTCTTGTTTCCCGTACAAGAGAAAACAATCGCCGTAAAGGCAAGCAATATGGGTAAAATCTTCTTCATTTTGACCTCGGAAATGTGTTCCGCTCTCAAATTTTCGGCAAAATTACAATTATTTTTTGATATTATGCAAGTTTTTCACTAAAAATTTGTACCTTTGCACCGAATTTATTATAATAAGTCAAGATGATACTGGAAAAAATAGACCAACTTCTCGAAGAAGTGAAGAATATCAGCGCAACAAACGCTGATGAAATTGAAGCGCTGAGATTGAAATATCTCAGCAAAAAAGGTGCCATAACAGCACTCATGAATGATTTCCGAAATGTGCCTGCCGACCAGAAGAAGGCCGTGGGAATCAAAATCAACGAACTGAAACAAACGGCTCAGGAGCGCATCAACGCCCTGAAGGAGCAATTGGAGACCGCGGACACCGAATCGGAGGCTATCGACCTCACCCGCACGCCCTACCCCATCAAGCTCGGCACACGCCACCCGCTGACTATCGTCACCAACGAGATTATCGACATCTTCTCGCGCATGGGATTCGTGCTTGCCGACGGACCGGAGGTGGAGGACGACCTGCACGTGTTCACCAAGATGAACTTTGCTGCCGACCACCCCGCTCGCGACATGCAGGACACATTCTTCGTGGAGCAGAGCGAGACAGGCGACGTGACGAAGAACATACTGCTGCGCTCGCACACCAGTTCGGTGCAGGCCCGCGTGATGGAGACATCACAGCCCCCAATACGCATCATCTGCCCGGGACGCGTGTATCGCAACGAGGCAATCACCGCCCGCGCCCACTGCTTCTTCCATCAGGTGGAGGGTCTGTATATCGACAAGAACGTGTCGTTCACCGACCTGAAGCAAGTGCTTCTTTCGTTTGCGCGCGAGATGTTTGGTGCCGACACCAAGATACGCCTTCGCCCGAGCTACTTCCCCTTCACCGAGCCAAGTGCCGAGATGGACATCTCGTGCCACATCTGCGGCGGCAAGGGTTGCGGATTCTGCAAGCACACTGGATGGGTGGAAATCTTGGGCTGCGGAATGGTTGACCCCAACGTGCTCGAGCAGTGCGGCATCGACAGCAAGGTGTACAGCGGATATGCCTTCGGTATGGGTGTTGAAAGAATCACTAACCTGAAGTATCGCGTGAGCGACCTGCGCATGTTCTCGGAGAACGACACGAGATTCTTGAGGGAATTCGAGGCTGCAGACTGAACATTTCAGTCTTGCAGCTAACTAAAACGCTGACTATAAAACAAAAAATTTAATTATATATAATTATGTATTTCACATTATTCATCACCGTTATTCTGACGGCTGTTGTACTGGTAGTGGCGGCTTACGTGATTGCTAAGCTGATTGGCCCGCGCTCGTACAATCCGGTGAAGGGTGAACCCTTTGAGTGTGGTATCCCCACGCGTGGCAGCTCATGGCTCCCGACGCATATCGGATACTACCTCTTCGCCATCCTTTTCCTGATGTTCGACGTTGAGACCATGTTCCTCTATCCCTGGGCAGTAGTCGTCAAGCAGTTTGGAACCATGGCTATCTTCAGCATCGGTTTCTTCATGCTTGTATTGGTATTTGGCCTTGCTTACGCTTGGCGGAAAGGAGCATTGGAATGGAAGTAAGGAAACCTGTTATCAAGAGCATTCCCTACGACGAGTTCAAGGACAATGCAAGTTTAGAGAAAATTATCGACGAGCTCCACGAGGGTGGATGCAACGTTGTGGTTGGTTCGCTCGACCAGGCTATCAACTGGGGACGCAGCAACTCGCTGTGGTCGCTGACCTTCGGAACCAGTTGCTGCGGTATTGAGTTCATGTCGGTGGGTTGCGCCCGCTACGACTTCTCACGCTTCGGCTTCGAGGTGACCCGCAACTCTCCCCGCCAGGCCGACCTCATCATGGTGGCTGGCACCATCACCCACAAGATGGCTCCGGCGTTCAAGCGTCTGTACGACGAGATGGCCGAGCCTAAGTATGTGGTGGCTGTGGGCGGATGCACCATCTCGGGCGGTCCGTTTAAGTCGAGCTACAACGTGGTTAAGGGCATCGAGGAGATTGTGCCCGTGGATGTATATATCCCCGGCTGTCCCCCGCGTCCCGAGGCTATCCTCTATGGCATGATGCAGCTTCAGCGCAAGGTGAAGATCGAGAAATTCTTCGGCGGCGCCAACCACAAGCAGAATGCCGAGGAGCGCAAGTTAGGACTATCTAACGAGGCTATCGCCGCCGGATGGAAGAAACCATTGGTAGTGACCGATGTACCTGAGGACGTTGTGAAAAACATTAAAAAAGAACAGGAGGAAGGCAAATGAAACTCGAGAATTTAGTATTTGACTTTGACAAGTTTGCCTCCGAGATGGCAAACCTCAAGGAGAAGAAGCATTTCGACTACCTCGTCACTATCGTCGGAGAGGACTTCGGCGACGAGGAGGGATTGGGATGTATATATATCCTTGAGAACACCGACACCCACGAGCGCACAAGCGTGAAGATGCTGGCAAAGCAGGTGGGCGAAGAGGACTTTGTCATCCCCACAGTGAGCAACATCTGGAAGGTGGCCGACCTGCTGGAGCGCGAGGTGTTCGACTTCTACGGCATCAAGTTCCTTGGTCATCCCGACATGCGCCGTCTCTATCTGCGCAACGACTTCAAGGGCTACCCCTTCCGCAAGGACTGGCAGTTTGACGACTCCTACTCGCTCGAAGACGACGTGGAGCCAGACTACACCTTAATATATAATCTTAATGAGGACGGAAAACTCGTCTGCGAGCAGCGCAAGCTCTTCACCGACGACGAGTATGTGATCAACATCGGTCCGCAGCACCCCTCAACCCACGGTGTGCTTCGTCTGCAGACCGTAGTGGATGGAGAGACCGTGAAGCGCATCTATCCCCACCTGGGATATATCCACCGCGGGATCGAGAAGATGTGCGAGAGCTACACCTATCCGCAGACCCTCGCCCTCACCGACCGTCTCAACTATCTCTCGGCTATGATGCACCGTCACGCCCTTGTGGGCGTTGTGGAAGAGGCAATGGGCGTGGAGCTCACCGACCGCATCAAATACGTGCGCACCATCATGGACGAGCTGCAGCGTCTCGACTCCCACTTGCTCTACTGCGGATGCTGCGCCCAGGACCTCGGTGCCCTCACCGCGTTCCTCTACTGCATGCGCGACCGCGAGCATGTGCTCAACGTGATGGAGGAGACAACGGGCGGACGACTCATCCAAAACTACTACCGCATCTGCGGTCTGCAGGATGACATCGACCCCAACTTCATCCAGAACTGCAAGAAGCTGTGCAAGTATCTGCGCCCGATGATCAAGGAGTATATGGATGTGTTCGGCGACAACGTCATCACCCACAACCGATTTGAGAAGGTGGGAGTGATGGGGCTCGACGACTGCATCAACTATGCTGTCACCGGTCCTGCCGGACGTGCTGCGGGATGGCACAACGACACCCGCAAGCGCCACCCCTACGACATGTATGACAAGGTGGAATGGCAGGAAATCACCATGACAGGCTGCGACTCCATGGACCGCTATCTCATCCACATCAAGGAGATGTATCAGAGTCTCGACATCATCGAACAGCTCATCGACAACATCCCCGAGGGCGACTTCTACGTAAAGCAGAAGCCCATCATCAAGGTGCCCGAGGGACAGTGGTACTTCTCTGTCGAGGGAGCCAGCGGCGAGTTTGGCGTGTATATCGACTCCAAGGGCGACAAGAGTCCGTGGCGACTGAAGATGCGCCCGATGGGACTCAGTCTCACCGGTGCTCTCGACCCGATGCTGCGCGGACAGAAGATTGCCGACCTTGTGACTACATGTGCTGCGGTTGACTTCGTTATTCCTGACATCGACAGATAAGGGCTAAAAAATAAAAGTAAAGAATTAAGAAAGACAACTTATATGTTTGATTTTAGTATAGTTACAACATGGATTGACTGCTTCCTTCGCGACACTCTCGGGCTGGGAGATTTCTGGTCAATACTTATCGAGTGCGTACTGGTGGGCGTGGGCATCCTCTTGGGATATGCCATGCTGGCCATCGTCTTGATATTCATGGAGCGCAAGGTGTGTGCCTACTTCCAGTGCCGCCTGGGCCCGATGCGAGTGGGTCCCTGGGGTTTCTT
>JBJEAY010000730.1:0-5137 GCA_051869575.1 Prevotella sp.
TCTTAAGTTCTATATATGCACAAGATTTTACTTGCATTCGCCACAATGGCATTAATGGCCTCATGTGCCAATTCGTACAACGTACAGGGTTCGTCGTCGATATCTTCGCTCGACGGTAGCAAATTGTATCTCAAAGCTGTAAAAAACAACGAGCTGAAGAGTATTGATTCGTGTGACATTGTTCACGGACAGTTCCATTTCAATGGCATTCTCGACACTGTCAGGATGGCAAATCTCTTTATGGACGACCAAAGCATTATGCCGGTTGTTCTTGAGGAGGGAGAAATCGTGATTAAGCTCGACAATGCCGCACAGAGTGTGGGTGGTACACCACTCAACGATAAATTATATAAGTTTATCGACAAGCACAAACAGCTCGACAACAGAATGAGCGAATTGTCGCATAAGCAGAGTCAGATGATGCTTGAGGGTGTGGATGAATTGACTATCAACGAACATCTCAATGCAGAGGCTGAGAAGATTGCAGCCGAGGAAGACAAGTTGGTGACATCGTTTATTGTGGAAAACTTCGACAATGTCCTTGGTCCGGGAGTATTCATGATGATAACAAGCGGATTTAATGTCCCGGTGTTAACACCCCAGATTGAGGATATAATGAGCAAGGCTACTGAAAAGTTTAAGAATGATCCCTACGTGAAGGAATACTATCAGGTGGCATCTGAGAATATGGCGAAAATGCAGGGACTTGACGAACCACAGAAAAAATGAGAGTATTGATAAAGAATGCCTCGATAGTCAATGAGGGTTGCATCAGGCAAGCCTCATTGATGATAGAGGATGATATTATTAAGAAAATTTGCGAAGAGGACAAGATGCCCGTGGAGTCAGTTGATGAAGTGACTGACGCCACGGGTTGTTATGTTTTTCCTGGGGTAATAGACGATCATGTGCATTTCCGCGAACCAGGAATGACCGACAAGGCTGACATCGCAACCGAGAGTAGGGCGGCTGCTGCTGGAGGTGTGACATCGTATTTCGAAATGCCCAACACTGTGCCGCAGACTACTACCATTGAGGCATGGCTCGACAAAATGAATCGTGGAGCTAAGGAGAGTATCGTGAATTATGCTTTCTTTATAGGTGCCACAAATGACAATGCAGAAACGCTTAATGCCATCGACCGCCATGCCGTGCCTGGAATAAAACTCTTTATGGGCTCTTCCACAGGCAATATGCTGGTTGACCGTAAGGAAGCGCTTGAACGCGTGTTCTGTATTCCAGGATTGCCAGTGATGGCTCATTGTGAGGATACAGCTGTGATAAATGCCAATATGAAGGCTGCGAAGGTGAAATATGGTGAGGATCCGGATGTGGTGCACCATCCTGAAATAAGGAGCGAGGAAGCTTGTTGGTTAAGTACGTCATTGGCTGTGGAACTTGCGCGCAAGTGTGGTGCAAGGCTACATGTGGCTCATGTCTCTACCGCACGTGAACTTACCCTCTTCTCGCCTGACGACCCACTTATTACAGCCGAGGCAACAAGCGCCCATATCTTCTTTTCCGACAAGGATTATCCACTTTTGGGCACAAGAATTAAGGTTAATCCTGCCATCAAGACACAGGCCGACCGTGATGAGATACGGAGAGCTATGGCAGATGGGCGAATTTCGGTTGTTGGCACTGACCATGCTCCTCATCTGCTTGCACAGAAGCAAGGAGGATGCGCTAAGGCAGCATCCGGAATGCCTATGGTGCAGTTCTCTCTGCCAGCTATGCTGTCATTGGTGGACGAGGGAGTGCTTTCGCTGACGAGGGTTGCGGAATTGATGTGCCACAATCCGGCAAGAATATTTGAGGTTGCCCGAAGAGGATTTATCCGCGAGGGTTATAAGGCCGACCTTGTGATGCTTAGGCCGAAGAGCCCGTGGACAGTCACCTCCGAATGTGTGTTGAGCAAGTGTGGATGGAGTCCGATGGAGGGCACAACGTTCAACTGGCGTGTAGAGCGCACATGGTGTAATGGACGAGTGGTGTATGCCGACGGACGGGTGGACGAATCATCAAGGGGTGAAGCCATAAGATTCAGAGAATGATGGAACGTCACAAACTGACATACGATATCTCCCAGTTGCGCGACTATATCAACTGGTCATATTTCTATCATGCTTGGCAGTTGAAGACTCCTGCCCAACAGATGGAGATTAGGGAGGAAGCCATGAGGATGCTCGACACACTCGAAGGAAATTATCGGGTATATGCACTTTTTGCCTTGGGTGAGGCCAACAGTGATGGTGACGACATCGTATTCGAAGGGGTACGTCTGCCAATGCTCAGACAACAACATCTGCCAGATGCTACAGAGCCAAATCTGTGTATGGCGGATTTTCTGCGACCAATGTCTCATGGCATAGCCGACCGTATGGGAATCTTCTGTACGACAGTAGATATAGGATTGGAGAAAGACTTCGACGGAGATGCCTACAAGAAGATGATGGCGCAACTGCTTGCCGACAGGTTAGCTGAAGCTGCCGCAGAGAAAATGCACGAGGAGGTGAGAAAAACTTATTGGGGATATGCCTATGACGAGAATCTCACCATCAGGGAGATGCATGCAGAGAAATTTCAAGGCATCCGACCTGCTGTCGGTTATCCGTCATTGCCTGATACAAGCATGAATTTCTTGCTCGACAGCATACTTCATTTTGCGGATGTCGGTATAAGGCTCACTGAGAGTGGTGCCATGAAACCTCATGCCAGTGTGAGTGGCATGATGATCTCCCATCCAAAGGCACGTTATTTCATGTTGGGAAGAATTAGTGCCGAGCAAGTTGAGGACTATGCAAGGAGAAGGGGTGTGCCCTTGGAACTGATGAGACGATTCTTGGAGGGGGTGACCCGATGACGCTCTTACACCTTATTATATATATAAGTAATGAATAAATACTGAAATGATAACGAGAATAGCTGTTCTACTGATACTGATGGCAGTGGTGCCAGATATGTATATCGACCGCCGTTTCCTCAGACGCATGAGGGGAAGGAAGGCTTTGATGTGCCGACTGCTGTGGTGGCTACCGACTATCGTAATGATAGCCTATACAATGGTATTCGTTTTCGACCGCCAATTTGCGCCTACCGACATCAGGTTGCTTAATGTGTATCTCTTCCTCGTTGGACTTTTCATCACCCCAAAATGTCTTTTTGCCATTTGCTCTTCCATAGGGTGGGGTATTAGGAAGATGATTCGCCGTAGGGCAAATTATGGCAACCTCGTAGGTGTTGTGATGGTTGTGCTCAATTGGTATGTATTGTTTTATGGCTCGTTTTGGGGATTCGACGATATTAGAGTAAGGAAAGTGACCTTTGAGTCGGCACAATTGCCCGAGGCGTTCGACGGCTATCGCATAGTTCAATTTTCAGATGCTCATGTAGGCACATATATCGGAGGTAAGGAGCACCTGTTGCAAACGATTGTTGATACTATCAATGCCCAGAATGCAGATATGGTAGTGTTTGCCGGTGATTTGCAGAACCGCGAACCTCAGGAGATACGGCCTTTTGTGGATGTGCTTAGGGGAATAAAGGCAAAGGATGGAGTGTTCTCGGTGATAGGCAACCACGACTATGCCGACTATATTGACGCCTCGCCAACGACAAAGGTTGCCAATGAGATGGAGACAAGACGATTGGAGAAAATGATGGGATGGCAATTGCTTGTTAATGAACACAAAGTGATAAGGCGAGATGCCGACTCGATTGTTATAGCCGGGCTCGACAATGACGGCGACGGTAAGAAGTTCCCTCAAATAGGGGATGTCGCTAAGGCTTTGGATGGTGTGTCCGACAGTGCATTTGTGATAATGGCAGAGCACGACCCAACATGCTGGCGTCGTAAGATATTGCCTGAAAGCAAGGCTCAGCTCACCCTGAGCGGACATACACATGCCATGCAGTTTATGATTGGCAGTTGGTCGCCAGCGTCATTTATTTATAAAGAATGGGGAGGAGTTTACTTCGACGGCAGCAGGGCACTCAGTGTGTCAACTGGTGTTGGCGGTTTCATTCCTTTCCGCTTTGGCGTTCCGGGTGAGATTGTGGTGATTGAGTTGAAAATGAAGAGTGAAGAATAAAGGAGTAAGAATTATGAAATACATTTATTGGTTATATCAGTTGTGCATAGCAGTGCCTGTGGCTATCATTGCCACAATATTGACTGCGGCAGTGACAGGATTGGGTTGCTCTATTGGCAATGGTCATGTGTGGGGATATTATCCCGGGCGATGGTGGTCGAAGGTTATGACAAGGATTTTCCTTCTAACAGTGACTGTCGAGGGGCGTGAGAATCTTGAGAAGGGTCACTCGTATGTCTTTGTAGCCAATCATCAGGGAATGTTTGACATCTTCCTGATTTATGGTTATCTCAACCGCAATTTCAAGTGGATGATGAAGCACCAGTTGCGCAAGATGCCGTTTGTTGGATACGCTTGTGCCAAGTCACACCAGATATTTGTTGACAGGCGCAGTCCGAGTAAGGTGAAGAAGACTATCAATGATGCCCGTGAAACTTTGAAGGACGGTACGAGCCTTGTGGTGTTCCCCGAGGGAGCCCGCACCTTTACAGGCCACATGGGCAAGTTTAAGAAGGGCGCATTTTTGTTGGCCGACGAACTCCAGTTGCCAGTGGTGCCACTAACCATCAACGGCTCATTCAACGTGATGCCTCGCACGCGCGATTGGCATTTCGTGAAGTGGCATCCGTTGAGGCTTACCATCCATCAGCCAGTTTATCCTATAGGTCAGGGACCTCAGAATATCCAGGCTATTATGCATCAGAGCTATGATTCGGTGATGAGTGCATTGGTGCCGGAATATCAAGGGTATATAGAAAACCCCGACCAATAATGGTCGGGGATAAGGGTGGAGCTGGAGGGAGTCGAACCCTCGTCCAAACAGGGAAACCATACGCTTTCTACATGCTTATTCCTGACTTTGGTTTTCGTGCTGCAGCAAGACCAGGACCACCAACTGCAACCTTATCCTCTAAAATTTCATCTGTCGCACGAGGCTACGGCAGACTATTCCCGATTTTCCTGCACCGCTTGGCCAACCTGATTCGGAACAACATCCTGTTGAGCGATGTCTCGTCCCATCACCTTGTGACGGGATAAAGCCAGTA
>JBJEAY010000731.1:0-5129 GCA_051869575.1 Prevotella sp.
GGAATTATCAGCCACAAGCGACGGAAAGAAATACTTAACGAAACTATTAGCTATGACATTATGCCTTAGAATGCCATATAATATTCTGCTATGAACAATTTCAAGCATATTCCTATTATGCAGCATATCTTCGATGGCATTTGTGTATGTAGGTTCTAATGCAAAATACTCGTCATATAGCATTTTGTATTTATTGTTCAAATCCAGTGTCTCACGTAAACACTTGATGACAATCTTATCTATTCTATCGACTATTTCTATCATTAAGAATTTCTAAAATATTGCAGATTAATTATTCTTTGCAAAACCATAATAATCCACTACTTTCTTTGGGAGTTTGTCAATTGATAAATTGTTCTGGAATGTAAGTGCTTTATCTAATAATACAACATTATTGTGTTTTTTGTTAATTTCCTCTGCCAGTTCATTATATAATTCACTATAGCTTCTCAGTTTGTCCCTCCCAGCTTCTCCAAAATCAAATAACATAGTCCCGAGGAATACATTGCCTTTATAGCATTTATTATTTATTGCAATAAAGTGTGATACCATCTGTTTTATTCCTTGACAATAAACAGAAGTTTTCTCCTCTTGACCAATAACCCCATTATTGTATTTCAATCCAATCTTAGTAAGTGTTTCTTGAATACCATACTTACTATAAACATCATCATATGCACTGGATATCTTTACCTTACCGCAATGCAGATATTCCGAGAATTTGCACTCTAAGAATAAAGTATTACTCTCTGAATCATCTTTCAACACAACATCAATTTTTGACTTACCTCCACGAATACAATTAAGCGGGACTTCAAAATCAAATTTTGTGAATTTTACTCCTTCAATTTCTTTAATCTCAAGAGGATTCTCCTTAGAGACTTTACAAAAAACTAAAATAGCCAATAATGCTGACGAATGTAGGGTGAGTATTCTATGATCCAGTTTTTTCTCCCATTTATCACTTGATAAATCTAATCCAAATACTCGATTAATAACATCAGTTTTGGTTTCATTAGCATTCCTTACAAAAGATAATGACTCTTGCGATACTCCAGATTTACTTTTTGAAGATTCTGTTTCTTCAATACGCACATCTACGAATGATGGACATCTTGTACTCAGATAATCATACACAACCATATTACTCCCTTGCAGTTTATATGAATTTAATTTGCATAGATTTTTTGCCATAATAGAATGTTTTTAAAATTCCATCCCTCCCCACTAAGTAAGAAAGGGACTTCATTTGGTTAATAATTATTTTTAGTTTCAATCAATAATATTGATTTGCGCTGCAAATATACAAAGGATTCATATAAGATGCAAGCAATACGATATATAATTATTTCGCATTAACAATATTTAATCCTACAAGTACTATGAATTATTTCACGGCAATCTTTATGGATTCCCGACCTATCCTTGCAATAACCATTATACCAGGGGTGGAAGCGAAAGACACGTTGCCATTTATGACAAAAGACTTACCAAGTGCCTTGCCGTTGAGGGAATAGAACTCCACTTTGCCAACACCCTCGATACCAGCAATATTGACAACGCCACCAACTGACTGTATAAGCAAATTCGGTTTATGTATGGTCTCTATCCCATCTGTACCCTCCAATACGACAATACTGCCAAATTGATTCCACGGAAATGTTGCTTTGTAGTCTTCAATAAGCGTTCCTGGCACATGTAATATTGTTTCTTCAATCATCGAATCCTGGAATGGATTATGCGTAGGACTTGTCAACATTCTTGGCACAATATTTGAGTAGGAATAAACATCGTACAAATCCGAACAATTAGCAAAACTCATGTAATCCAAATATTTCAGCGGTTCTCCAAATCTAACAGAAGCCAAACCGCTACAGCCATAGACAATCCAAAAAGACGCCATCTCCAAAGGTTGTCACTGACTCTGGTATCACGATTTCGGTCAATGATTCAATCAGATGATTAGCAAGACATTCAACCGTTACATCTGGCTTCTAAACACGTTGCTTCAACAGCGTAGGTTGACATTCGACGAAATAAGCAACAGATGGAGGAACAGCTATCTTGGCGATGGCAAACCGCTTGCACTGCGCACTTTCCATATGCACAGGGAGGCTATTGCAGAGCTTTTTGGAGTGGAAGTGAAATGCGACACCTCCACTTATGAATATTATATCTCATCACCTGACTCCTTGAGGAATGACACTACGCGCCAGTGGCTGCTCAATTCATTTACGGT
Source organism: Prevotella sp. (assembly GCA_051869575.1). Lineage (GTDB taxonomy): Bacteria > Bacteroidota > Bacteroidia > Bacteroidales > Bacteroidaceae > Prevotella. Next base: position 2,240 of record JBJEAY010000731.1, read on the forward strand.
GGCAAACGTTATAAAAGCCGGCCATAACATGAAGGACAGAATACTTTTTGAGGATATTCCCGCTGGAACTGAATACATACAAACAGTCATTGACGCCATGCAAAGAGGACGGATGTTGCTGATAGACTACCAACCATTCGGCAGTCCCATTGCCACATACCGCTTCAATCCCTATGCCATGAAGGTGTATCGCCAAAGGTGGTATGTATTGGGCTATCTACACGAACATGAGGGCATCAGAAACATCGCTCTTGACCGTACTGCCGACATGGAAATAACCGACGAAACATTCACCATGCCTAAGGACTTTTATGCAAGTGAATACTACGCCCATACGGTAGGCATTTTCGTCAACAACCAATTAAAGCCACAAAAGGTGGTTGTCCGAGCCTACGGATTGCATGTGGATTATATGCGTTCCTTACCTCTTCATAGTTCTCAAAGGGAGATTGCAACTACGGCAGAATACAGTGACTTTGAATATTACCTGTGCCTAACCCCGGAACTGACCACCCATCTGCTTGCAATGGGAGAGAGAGCCGAGGTAATTAGCCCAAAGGAATTAAGAGACACTGTCAAAAGCCGCCTGTCGCAAGCCCTTCGACAATATTCCCTACTTTAGGGCAATGCATCGAGATAATTGCACTTCTCATCCATGGCTATCAGCACTCCGTCGTTCGCAGAGCCTTGGTCGGAAGCGGGTTTATAAGTGAGCGTCTTACTGTTATAAGTGCCGATTTGTTTTATTGTGCCAGTGGCGGCATCCATCCACCAAACAGACTTGCGCTTGCCGTCGATGATATCCAGACGGATGTGCATCTCCCTGCCAGTATGGTTGTACACCATCAGGTAGTCCTTACCCCTTGTGGCAATCAGTCGCTCATATTTCTCCCCATTGTCCAAGATGACGCTTTGGTCGGGCTGACGGTCGAAATAAGGCATGGCAAGCATCAGTCGTTTGAGATATTTCATCTGCTGGTAGCCAGGGTCGTCGAGAGCCTGATACCATGCCTTCTTCATGCCGTCGGCAAAATATGCTCCCTGCAGTCCGGGACGCACAAACTGCATGATGGCATTATGTCCGTAGGTGTGACCACATGCACCGGCGAATACCGACCAGTAGGCATAGCGTCTTACGTCGCGGTCGGTCCATCGGGGCTCGTCGGCATCATGCAGTCCCTGCGGTATGTCCTCATAACTTGGCTCACCGTCGATAACAGGTTTTATTGGCTTGTAGCTCCATGCGGAATCCACGTACATCCAGTTGTCTTCCTCAGTGTTGTCGGGAATGGGATATTCCTTGTTGCCCATACGCTGTCCGTAACGGCGATGACCGCTCTGGAACATGTTGAAGTCAAGCCACTCACGATTGTTGAACCAACGCGCGGAGGTGGTGCGCCCACGGGGATGGAAGGTCATAAGATGTTTTTTGTCAATTGCCTTGATTGCACGCGCCAAGGCATCCCACACCTCAGTGCGGATGTTCCCCTGAATATCGCCACCCATTATCCAAATGATGTTCGGACGGTTCTTGTATCTGTTAGCGAGAAATGTGCCATAAGCCTTTGCCTGAGCCTCGTTCATGAGTCCAGCCTTGACAAGTCCTCCCCAGATGCACACCATTCCTACATAGATGCCGTTGTCAGCGGCTTGGTCGATTATATAGTCCATGTGCTGCCAGTAGCCATAGCCCTCCTCGGTGTCAATCGTCGAGAAGTCAAATCCCTTAGGCATGGAGAGTTTGCCATAGATATTGTATGCCGGCACACCGTTTACCACCTGTATCTGCACCACATTATATCCAGCCTCTCCACAACGTTTCAGATAATAGGCTGCCTCGTCGCGCTGGAGGCGTTCGGGCAGTAGCCATCCCGTGTCACCGAGCCAGAAGAAGGGTTTCCCATTGGCAAATTGCATGAAACGTCCGTCCTGGGATATCTTCAACAGTCCGTTGTTCCATGGCTTTTCATTCTTCGTTGCTGCATTCATATATGGCATAGCCATAAAAGAGTACAGCAAAATCACAGGCATACAGAGCCGTAGTAAGTAGTTTGTTTTCATTTGATAGTATCATGAAATCAGACGTCTAATCCCATCTACCAACTCCTTTGCTTTGGGGGAATATTCATCAACCATATCTTTGTCGCAGTAGATAAAATCATCGTAATCACTACTATGTCTCATTTCAAACAAACGGCTGAAAGTCTTGCCATAATCTTTTGGCAAAATTCCAGATGCTATAAAATGTAAACTGAACATTGTCTTAACTCCTGCATGGGTTGTGGCTGATAATTCTCTTGATAGCAAAGCAGCAACTACAGCATAATAGCAAGCATAATACAACCTATTGATAGCGGCATTATAATAAGATGCATCAGACATGACCTTTGCCTCATCTAATGTTTGTTCCGCCCTTTGCAAACGATATTTAATCAAAGCGTTTCTGCTCTCTTCGTCCAATTTCCCTTTCATAGTCTTATTCCTTCGTTAGTAACATTAATATAAAAAGGAGTCTTGAACGGGCGGTTTTCCCATTGCTTTTTGAGCATTATCATTGGGCTGATTATTACGCCGTGGTTGAGTTCAATCTCATAAAGAGCTCCTGAGATTTCATCTTCTCGTTTAAGGTCGCGCTTATCACCATCTAAAAGTATAAGCACATCAATATCACTCTCGGGACGGGCATCGCCTCGAGCTTCCGATCCATACAAAATGGCCGTTGCCTTTGGAGCGGACTTGAATATTGTGTCACGTATTTCCTTGACAATTTCTGGTCTTCTCATATTGACATCCTTATTTGCTGCAAAAGTACAATATTTTTTCTAATAATGTGCAAGAGATGCCAAACATTTATGATTAATTATCATATTGACTATGCAATTATTAAGAT
>JBJEAY010000732.1:0-5122 GCA_051869575.1 Prevotella sp.
GACCTTGATGATGACACGCACCATCTGATGGGTGAAGTTCAATGTAAGGCTCGGACTGGCGTATGATGCCGTCCCACTGGCAAACAGGAAATCATTGACCTTCTGCTCACTCTGTACTGCTGCTTCCGGCACTTGGAACTCTATGATGTCGTTAGTAGGATTTGCCATGTAAGGATAGTAGGCATTGAAGGTGTGGGTGTCTGTGTCCTTAAACCACACGGTGCTGGCACCGAGAAACTGGTTGGTGCTGCCACTTCGAGTGAACTTCATGTTGTCCATCATCCCTGTGGAGGAGATGCCAATCATGTCATTAGCTTCCCACTGGTTGTCCACGGCTCGTGTCGATACGGCTGGGTGCAGCATCTCCAGATTGGTGAACACCTGTAGCTGCTTGGATGATGTACTGTCGGTCACAACCACCGAACCACCTCCACCAGGCAGGTAGATCTCGTTGACGATGTCTTGGTCACAGGACGTGAGGAGCATGGCTCCAAGTCCAAACATAAGAAAGAATTTCTTTTTCATTGCTTGTAATTTTTGATGTTAAACATTAAGATGAATTATTATATTACTATAGCTTAGTAATCAATTGTTTAGTGTGATAATTGGACGTATCTTGTGTGGCTGTGTCTTGGGCGTTTCCTGTATTGAGCCACTTGCAAGAGAATAGAGCCATGCCTTGGCTGTTTCCTGCCCCTGTACCTCTGTCGATGTCCAATACCAGCAGAGGTCTGCGTCATCAGGTATCGGTGTCCCTCCACACTTTTCAATCAGCGGGTTGACAGACTTCTTGACACTAAAGAGCAGACGCATCTGCGCCACAGAGGGTATATAGGCACTCTGCCGGTATGCCCACATATCAATGACCACACTTGCAGCAGGTGAAGTGCCCGTGGAATACATGGCGTGGGTGTTGCTATTACCATCGTAGGCCATAAGGTCTGCTGATGTTTTATGTGTGATGCCGAGAGAGTCTGAATAGGCCAAGGTGGCAAAGTCGTCAAGATATACCGCGTAGCCGTTTCCTTCCACATCCTCGTTGTGGTTGACGTAGAAGACAACGGCAATAGGTGTCTTTTTTAACGAATCTACATCCTCATAGCGGACAATGGCACCGTCAGTACAGACAATGTCACCTATCTTCATCGCTTTATCAGGAAAGTCCATGTGCTCGTCACATGAGGCGAAAACAGCTGCTATGACGGCAGTAAACATGAAATGGATAATCTTCATCGCTGTTATTTCTTTATGGTTGGTATCTTGAATCCTATCACTATGCCTGTCCTGAACAGGTCTTCTCGCTTGGGAAGGGTCAGGTCGCATTTGGCTTGCACAAACAATCCCCAACCATGGCGGAGGGCGAAGTTGTGCTCGTAGCCGACATGAATACCTCCAACGAACTTGTCGGTATTGCTGCCTGCACTGGCTCCGATACGCAGATTGCCGTAGTTGTTGCGACCTCTTGTGACACAGGGCTTGTAGGCGGCACCGATGCCCCATGTGCGGTAGTTGTTCCAGAAAGACTCTGGGCAGACATGACCGCAGGAAGCACATTCGTCCCATTTCAGGTAGGCATTGAAGAAGTATTCCCATGCATTATGGTAACGGGTCTCATGCTCCCATGCGAGTGTTGCGTCAAGTCCTCGCTCGTACAATGCTCCTACACCAAGGCTGATACGGTCACTATGGCTTTGGGCAAACGACGCGACTGTCATGCATAGCCCCATCATCAATGATAATATGTATCTCTTCATAGTCCTATTCCTCCCTTATTAAGCATGAATTGAACGAGTCTGCATAAAGGACATCCTCGTAGTCGATGTCTAAGCAGATGGTGCGTCCGCTTATCTGCTTCTCAGAAATCTCAATGGTCAGCACCTTGTCATTGGGGAAGGTCATCTTCTTCAAGACAATGACGTTGCGGTAGCCATATTTGAAGCTTCCGGACTGGTCAAGCATCATGGCAGGAGTCAGCTCAACCATCTGCGCATTGGTGGCTTTTGACATCTTCTTGTCATTGAGCTTGACACGTATCTCATCGATGTCGAAGCGGATATTGGTGCGATTCTCAATACTGAAATCCAGGAAGAAGTATTCGCCTACGGAATAGATGTTGTTCAGACGCATGGTCATCCGATGCTGCCTTGTGCTCACATTCCGTATTCTTGCCGGGAAGTTCCATATCTTTCGGGCATATTTGGTCATTTCCTCAGTACTCATGGAAACAGAAGGATTATGGTACGGAATCTTCTCATGCGGCTGTATCTGCTTGTCGGTGACTGCCTCCTGCAGGCGTGTAGTATAGATGAGCGCATACTGGGTGCGGTAACGCTCCGTCACGATGGTAACAATGGCAAGGATGTCCCCGTCGGCATGAACATCGGCTCCCTCCTTGGGTTTGAGCCTGATGGTGTTGTTGATGGGCTGGTCGCCAACGACGGCATCCGTGGAGATGTCAACGAAGCGCACAGGCTCGGATGCTGTGATGACCGTGGTGACATTCTCATTGATGGTGAGCTGCTCCATCTCCTGATAGGTCTGCTGTGCCAAAGAGGGGAGGGCTGCAAGAGCGCATACGGCTAATGCGCCAATTCTTTTGATAGTCTTCATATTCATTTGATCTTTTGTTTATGCTCGGAGTTATTTGTCCTTTTTGTTTGAACGGGAGTTGATCAGGTACACGAATGTGCCGTATTTCAGCTTGGCATTATTCTTCTTGATGGCTTTGCTGATAGCATTGCTGGTCTTCTGCACGGCATTGGTGATGGTCTGCGCTCCCCAAGTGGCGAGGCTGTTGCCTGACGTGGTGGAGCTGTTGGTGAGACTGGAGGTATTGCTCAATGCACCGCTGCCCACATCCTTCGTGGTCTCACGGAACTGACTGCTCGGTACATAAAGACCTTCCAGTCCATCAGTGTCATATAGGGCGAGGCTGACCTTGACGATGTCATCGTCAACCATGATGCTCTGCACATTGCCCTTCACTCGCTGTGAACCGAATCCGCTCATCGTGGCATAGAGGTATGAGCCTTTGGGCACGACAACGTCATTGATTTCGATGTCGTCAAGCAGACGGAGCCTGACTCTTGACCCATCAACAGCCTTGATATTCTCATCTATGATAGCCTTGATAAGGCTGGTTTCCTTGTCGTTGTCACAGAGGGTGTTGAAGTAGTCTGAGGTGACCTTCACCTTCTTCACAACCTCCTGCGGTTCATCATCGTCGGTTTTCTTCTTGTCAGAGGCTTCAACCTTTCCTTCTCTTTGCCCGGCATCAGCAGTGTCAGTTGCGGCAGGCATCATGGATTGCTGTGCTTGGAGCCTTGCCTGGGCAATGGCACGGTTGAGCTCATCCATGGCTTCCTGTTCACGTTGCTTGCTGCGTGCTATGCGGTCTTCCTCGGATGGTGAACCTCCTTGGGCGATTTCCTGACCTTTCTGTGCGCTCTCCTGTAGCTGTCTCTGCATCTCAGCGAGCTTCGCGGCTTCCTGTGCTTCGAGTTGCTCACGTTCTTCATCGGTGTACTTGGATTCGTACTCTTCACGGGTTTCTTCTTCATTGCGTTCAATGTTTCCTAATGCTGAATAATCGTCTATCTTTCCGTATGATTTGAGCATACTCTCATACTTGTTGCCAATGCCATCGCCCTTCATCTTTGCCTCAGGCAGGTCAGGGTTGAGGTACTCGGTCGTTGCAAGACCATCAGGAATCTCAGCCTTCTCCGTGTGGAAAAGGTCTATGACAAAGTAACCGACGAACAGCAGGGGAAAGTAGATGATAAGCGGAATCATATACTTCGGCTGCTTCCAGTTAATCTTCTTCAGTGCATCCATTGTTTTCTGTATTTTGGTTATTGTTCTTTTGATTATCTCTGTTCATGACTGGCAGTATGGTGTGGGCATTGCTGATGGCTGTATTGACCTTCTTGCGTCTCTGCCGCATCAGCTGCTCCTGCCTCTCCGTGGCACTCTGGGTGGACTGCTGATGATTGTACACCACGACCATCCTATAGATGTTGAATCCGAAACTGAGCAGGATAAACCCGAAGACAAGGGCAAGGAACAGTCGTTTGTGGTTGTTGGCAAACTGCTGCACCTTGATGGCTAACACATCGAGTTTGAGAGTGCGTGCGAACTTGCGACCGGCCTTGACTTCTTCCTCATACCTCTGGCGGTACTTTGGATCATCCTTGTCAGGCATCTTTTCTCCGAAGAGCATTTTCTTCCATCCCATATCAGTATGTCAATTTGGTTTTCTGTTCAATATCCTTGTTGAGAAGCGTTCTCCAGTTGGTGATGAGCAGTCCGTGAGGGTTGTTGTCCGTCCGTGGAACACGTTTGAGCTGTCCTGCCGTAACAAGCTCTCGGGTAAGGATACTTGTTCGTCTCTCGATACGCTGGCGACCATAGTAGGTGAACTCCATCTTCTCTTTGTCGAAATTGATGCTGTCACAGAAAATGCTGAAAACGGCACTTGTACCCATGATATTGGAATAAAAGCCTTTCTCCTTCAGCGTGTTATACTGGGCAAGACCTGTCTCATCAACCAGATACATGGCTTTGTCCATGGTGTATTTGATGTACTTATCATCTGGTGCCAGAGTGAAGAAGTAATGGTGGAACATCTCCACATGTGACTTGGCTTCCACATCAAGGGTTTCCTCCATGGTGCTTCGCTGGACAAGGATAGGCACATTGCCGTCCAACACATATACTTTCTGATGGGCATCGGACACCATTACCTTGGCTGTCCAGATGCTGGAGATACTGATGATGATACAGCCCACAAGAAACAGTGAGCAAATAATCAAAACCAGTTTGATCTTGTTTTCGAGATTCTTGATAACCATGTTTTCATTAAGTTTTCTTGTTTTATATCACTTTGCTTATCATGCCCTGGATGGACATCTTGGCTTGCTGCGCCACACCCTCGCCGAAGTTTCGGGTCGAGAAGGCAGTGTCGCCCTCGGGTATCATCCATGCAGCTAAGTCGGGCACAAGGTTCAGACACTTCAACGCCACGATGCTCGCCGCCATCAGATAGCCTGCCGAGAAGAAGGAGTTCTGAAGGTAGGCTGCCATCGTCTGCTCACTGGCGGTTATCGCCGTCAGGTTCTCTACC
>JBJEAY010000733.1:0-5119 GCA_051869575.1 Prevotella sp.
TTGAAATGTATAATATCAATGCCAACAATGACAAGAATGAGGTGGCTCAGAAAACGGCCGAGTTTATTGATGAACGTATTGGTATCATCTCAAAAGAATTGGGCAGTACAGAGCGTGACTTGGAGAATTTTAAGCGTAGTGCGGGGATCACAGATTTGACGAGTGAAGCCCAAATTGCCTTAACTGGTAATGCCGAATACGAGAAGAAGCGTGTGGAGAATCAGACACAGATTAATCTTGTCATGGATCTTCAGAGATACCTACAGGGTGCCGAATATGAAGTGTTGCCTTCGAATATTGGTTTACAGGATGCTGTAGTAGCGGGTGCAATTGACCGGTATAATGAAATGGTGTCTGAACGTAACCGTCTGTTGCGTATATCCACGGAAAGCAATCCGGCAATTGTAAATCTTAATGCCAGTATCCGTGCGATGCGTGGTAACATACAGACCACTTTGGATGCGACGCTGAAAGGTCTGGAGATTACTAGAGCGGATTTGGCCCGTGAGGCAAGCCGTTATTCCCGTCGTATCAGTGACGCACCCACTCAGGAACGTCAGTTTGTGAGTATTGCCCGCCAGCAGGAAATCAAGTCTGGCTTGTACTTGATGCTGCTTCAGAAGCGTGAGGAGAATGCCATTGTCTTGGCTGCTATAGCCAATAACGCCAAGATTATTGACGAGGCACAGGCAGATGGTACTCCGATTTCCCCGAAACGGACGATGATTTATTTGGCTGCTCTGGTATTCGGAATAGGTATTCCGGTAGGTATCATTTATCTGATTGGTTTGACCAAGTTCAAGATAGAAGGTCGTGCAGATGCTGAAAAACTGACTTCGCTCCCTGTTATCGGTGATACTCCGTTGGCAGATGAAAAGACTGGTTCTATTGCTGTATTTGAGAACCAGAATAATCTTATGAGCGAGACTTTCCGTAGTGTTCGTACCAATCTTCAGTTCATGCTTGAAAATGGTAAGAATGTAATTCTGGTGACTTCTACTATTAGTGGTGAAGGGAAGTCTTTTATATCCGCTAATTTGGCTATCAGCCTTTCCTTATTAGGGAAGAAGGTTGTGATTGCTGGGCTTGATATCCGTAAACCGGGCTTGAACAAGGTCTTCAATATACCTAAGAAAGAGCATGGTATTACCCAGTTTCTGACTAATCCTGCTATAGATCTGATGGATTTGGTACAGGCTTCTGATATAAACAAGAACTTATATATTCTTCCTGGTGGAACTGTTCCTCCTAATCCAACAGAGTTATTGGCTCGTGACGGGTTGGAGAAGGCTGTTGAAACACTGAAGAAGAATTTTGACTATGTAATACTGGATACTGCTCCTGTAGGTATGGTGACAGATACTTTACTCATAGGACGTGTGGCGGACTTATCTGTTTATGTATGCCGTGCTGATTACACCCGTAAGGCTGAGTTCATTTTGATTAACGAACTTGCCGACAATAACAAACTGCCTAATCTCTGTATTGCTATTAATGGTTTGGATCTTCAGAAGAAGAAATATGGTTATTATTATGGCTATGGCAAATACGGTAAGTACTATGGTTATGGCAAACGTTATGGATACGGCTACGGGTATGGAGAGAATAAGGTAAAAAGACAATACTAATTAATTAAAAGTAAGCGTCCAATTTTGCCATATAGCCTACCCGCTAATAAAATCAGACCTTTGTGTTTGTAAAATCAAAAAGCAAAGTTTATGCTCTCCTTGTGGTAGCCATGATTTTGGAAAAAGGGCATGACGATTATAAACGAATGGTTGGCACTCTATTGCCAAAGATAACGTCATTGGCGGAGAGAATAAAAGTCCGCAATACGCAGCTGGATTATTTCAATAGATTCTTCAGTGAAATTGTTAAAGGACGTACGGATTATGAATATTTATTGCCTTTGACAATCGGACTGAATTAATAACGAATATAAAAATCAATATCATTTTTGACGTTATTTGTTAGGGAACCACTGTCTTGTAGCGGCTTTCCTTGGGCTACATGTCAAAATTGAACGTTAACAATACAATCATGTCTGAAGAAAGAAAAAACATCTATTTGTGCCTTGCGTCAATGAGTCCCAGTGGCGCAGAACAGAAGTATGTTCAAGAAGCTTTTGACACCAATTGGGTAGTTCCCATGGGACCAAATGTCAATGCTTTTGAGCAGGATTTGTCTAACTTCGCTAACAGCAATAGCGACGGAAGCCGACTCGACCGCACCGTTGTATGTCTTAGTTCGGGCACTTCCGCAGTCCACCTTGCACTTATCGGCTGTGGCGTACAGGCAGGTGATGAAGTCCTCGTACAGAGCTTTACTTTCTGTGCATCATCTCACCCAATCACCTATCTTGGTGCAAAGCCCGTATTCGTAGGTTCTGAGCCTACGACTTGGAATATGGATCCCGTGCTACTCGAAAAAGCCATCATTGACCGCAAGGAGAAGACCGGTAAGTACCCTAAAGCTATCGTTCCTGTTGCCCTCTATGGCATGCCATACGACTGCGAGAAAATTATGGCTATTGCCGACAGGTATGGTATTCCTGTTGTTGAAGATGTTGCCGAAGGTATGGGCTCACGCTTCAATGGTCAGGTACTTGGCACTTTCGGTAAGTGTGGCGTACTCTCCTTCAATGGTAATAAGATGATCACTACTTCTGGCGGTGGTGCTTTGATTTGTCGTTCAAAGGAAGAAGCCAACGAAGTGATGTGGTATGCGACTCAAGCTCGTGATGCCTATCCTTACTATCAGCACACCGCCATCGGTTATAACTACCGCATGAGTAATGTCTGTGCAGGCATCGGTCGCGGACAGATGACTGTCCTTGATGACCATATCGCTCACCATAAGCACGTGCAGTCGCTCTATGAAGAACTCTTGAAGGATCTACCTGGTGTATATATCCACAAGCAACCAGAAGATCCTCGTTATGATGCTAACTTCTGGCTCTGTGCCGCCACCATCGACAAGGAGGTTCACGTCAAGGGACAGGAAAATGCCTACAAGGAAGTCATCACCTCTGCCGTAGGTGGTGCTGCAGGTGTAATCCATGCCGTAGATTCTGCTACTACCGATTGCCAACCAAACGAAAACGTAGAAGCCCTCCGTGTCTTCATGCTCGACAAAAAGGTTGAGTGCCGTCCCGTATGGAAGCCTATGCACAAACAGCCAGTTTACGAAGGCGCTCCTGTTTATACCAATGAAGTGGAAACCGAAATCTTTAAGGTAGGTTTCTGTCTACCTGCTGGTCCATACGTAACAGACGATGATGTGAAGTATATCGTAGAGTGTATCAAGGAAGCTATCGCATAACAATATTCAAGCAGGCAATAAGGCGTGATACCGCCTGATCGAATCTGTGCCTGTTTACAACATTCTTAGTCTTTTAGCTCCCTATGTCTCTTAGACTTATATTCATTGAAACAAGAAAATATGCGAAACCTACATATTATCATGCCCATGGCTGGCGAGGGAAGCCGCTTCAAAAAAGAAGGCTGGATAACCCCCAAGCCACTCATCGAACTCAACGGTATGCCTCTCTTCAAGCACGCTATCAGTAGTGTCTCTGCCAAAGGTATCAACCTCAAGTACTCCTTCATTGTGCGTCAAGAGCATATCGATGAATACAAGATTGACGAAGGCATCAAGTCTTTCCAGCCCGATGCCAACATCTTTTCGGTGCTCAAGACTACCTTAGGTGCAGTAGAGACCTGCCTTATGGCCGAATCAGCCATTGCCGATGACGATGCCGTAATAGTGATGGATTGCGACCTCGAGTTCCGAAGTGTCCGCTTCGTCGAGATCATAAAGGAGATCCTCTCTCAGCCTATGGAGGAAGCTAACGGGGGTGCTTTAGTGTCATTCGAAAGCAACGAGCCTCGCTACTCCTATGCAGCTTTGGGTGAAGACGGTTTCGTAACTCGTACTGCCGAGAAGGAAGTCATCAGCAATCATGCTCTTTGTGGAGCCTATTTCTTCTCCACCGGCAGGCGATTCAAGCAGATTGCCCACCAACTCCTTGACGAACCCGAGTTCAAGAAACCTGAGTATTACGTCTCACTCCTCTACAACTACCTCCTTGCCGATGGCGAGAAAGTTCGTCTTGCATCAATGGAGGAATACTACTCATACGGAACTCCTGAGGAGTTGAAGCGATATCTTTAAACGAAAACTAAAACTGTGGGGTTGGAAACGAAAAATCAAAGTCCAAATCCGTGCTCGTTTAGTTATCGTTATAGTTAAAAAATACTTTTTGTTTTAGTTATAGTTTCAGTTGAATAAGGAAATCGCCTTATGGCGGCTTTCCTTGGACTATATGTCAAAATAGGATGCTAACTTGGAGTCTTTCCCTTAAATGGTTGCCCTTGAAACAGTCGGAGGTCTCAAAATCTTTACTCAAAATTTCCCAAAAAATTCAAACTAAGTTTTCGTACGCAGTTATGATAAAAGCAATAATCACCGATTTTGACGGCACGCTCGTTGATACCTTCGAGGCCAATCTTCGTGCCTATCAGGAGGCTTTCCATCAGGTGGGCATCACACTCATGGCAGAGAAATATCGTGAGTGCTTCGGCTACCGTTTCGACCGCTTCATGCAGGCTATGGCAGTAACCGATGAGATAGTTGCCAACCAGATCAACGATCTGAAGAGAGAGGCATACCCCAAGCACTTCAGTCACCTTATTCCAAACACAAAACTCATTGAGCTCATTGCCACCTTCCATCAGATGGGAGCCAAGACCGCAATTGCCTCTACAGCTCGCAAGGAGAACCTTATGAATGCTGTCAACTACCTAGGTATTGCTCATCACTTCAACCTCATCTATGCCGGAGGCGATGTCAAGCAAGGCAAACCCTCACCAGAGATATATCTCAAAGCAATGGATACTCTTGAAGTAAAGCCCGAGGAGGTTCTCATTTTCGAGGACTCACCTGTAGGTTTCCAGGCAGCCAAAGCCAGTGGTGCTAAGTATATTCCCGTCACCTCCGACTGGTTTACTGAATAAGAAATGTAAAAGTTATAATTATGGAAATTGAAGTTAGAGGTCATTCCGGCTGTCAGATTGATGTGGTCAATGAAGACGGAGGAATCTACGTTTATAAATCGACA
>JBJEAY010000734.1:0-5118 GCA_051869575.1 Prevotella sp.
GAGAAGGTACTGTTGTTGAAGACCCCATTTTGAGGGGTTGTCACAACTGCATTGTCACCGTTGTTGGCATTGCCAAGTTGTTGAAGACCCCATTTTGAGGGGTTGTCACAACCGAAACATCACATTGCTTACCCGTAATCAGTTGTTGAAGACCCCATTTTGAGGGGTTGTCACAACACAATAAAAAAAGATATTCATTATGAAGAAGTTGTTGAAGACCCCATTTTGAGGGGTTGTCACAACCTCTTATGGCAATGCGTGATTTCCTCTGTGTTGTTGAAGACCCCATTTTGAGGGGTTGTCACAACACTCATAGCTTATCAGTTTTAATAGAAGCTGTTGTTGAAGACCCCATTTTGAGGGGTTGTCACAACGTCTCCTCTTATTTTCTGAGAGACAGCCCGGTTGTTGAAGACCCCATTTTGAGGGGTTGTCACAACTCAATAGCGAAAATTTTATCTATAGTACTGTTGTTGAAGACCCCATTTTGAGGGGTTGTCACAACTATGAGAGGGCGATGCTTGGCATTTCGACGGTTGTTGAAGACCCCATTTTGAGGGGTTGTCACAACGTTCAAAAGCTTGTGCAGATGAGAAGTATAGTTGTTGAAGCCCCCATTTTGAGGGGTTATCACAATAAGCAGGAACACTACTGTCAACGTTGAAGAGTTGTTGAAGACCCCATCTTGAGGGGGTATCACAACACTATCTTTAACTACGCCAAATGGTGTATGGTTGTAGAAGCCCACTTTTGAGGGGTTATTACATCACAAAAGAAAGAAAAACGCACACTAATGGGTGTAAGGAAATGGTTCCTCAATAAAGGTACCATTAAATACCAAAAAAGTGTTGCGAGCTTTAAAAAAAGTATTTAACTTTGCAGCGTCAAACATCGGAACCACCCCGGTGAATGACGCTGCAAAACATTTGGTGGGAACTAAAAAATAACAAAGATGAAGAAAAACAACATTGAATCTGTGATGAACTCAGTAAGCAAGTCAGAAAAGAGCAAAAAGCAGAAGCCAACCCGCAAACAGGTTGAGGCTAACGCCAGACGCAAGGTCGTGAAGGCATGGACTAAGCTTGCCAATGGCATCAAATACCAGAAAGCAGCAGCAAGGGCGGTTTGCCAGCGCACCACATTGCAGATGGAGGAAGAACTCTTTGATGGCATACTATTGAATCTTCGAGGCAAGAACAATGTCAAATCCTATAGCGCACAGAAGCGTATTCTTCGTCGTATAGTTGAAAAACGTCAGGCTCAACATGCTCATGGCAAGATAGGCAGGACAGAGGATTGCTTCTCAAGGCATATCTCACGCTATTGTGTAAGCAAGATTATGAGTGAACTGAAAAGTTATCAAATGTGTTCTTAACATTCATAACTTATCCTGACAGAGAATACAATAAACATATCACCAAAACCTCAAATAAAAAACAAATAAACATGGAACAGATACAGATTGACACACAGAATCAGCAGCAAGTTCTCGCATACGAGCTTATCGCCAACACCAACAGCAGTTTCTTCCTCACAGGACGTGCAGGAACTGGAAAGACAACGTTTCTGCGCAATGTGCAGAAGATGGTAAACAAGCAGTTTATCACATTGGCACCAACTGGAGTGGCTGCAATTCAGGCTGGTGGAGAAACATTACATTCCTTCTTCGGACTTCCATTGGAGGTATGTACACCTGGAACATGTGGAAAGTTGAACGATGCTCGCATTCTCACGCTGGCACATGCAGACACCATAATCATTGATGAGGTGTCGATGGTAAGGTGCGACATCGTAGATGCCATCGATTATACTCTCCGCAAGACACTTCGAACTTCATTGCCATTCGGTGGCAAGCAGGTTATTTTCGTGGGAGATATGTTTCAACTGCCTCCTGTCGTGCGCAGTAAACCTGAGTGCGAACTGCTTCACGACATCTACAACACGACAGACTTTTTCTTCTACAAGGCAGATGCCATCAAACGTATGCGACTTGTGAAGATTGAGTTCCAGAAAGTATATCGTCAAGATGATGACCAGCAGTTCCTGCATATATTGGAAAATGTTCGTATGAACAAGGTCACACCAGAGGACATCATGCGCCTGAACAGAAGAGTAACTCAACCTAAGAGTGAGGACGGAATGGTCATAACCCTTGCTTCTGTAAATAAGACGGCTGAAACCATTAATCAGCAGCGGCTTGCAGAGATTGACTCGGAAGAGTTTACATACGAGGGTGCAATAACAGGACGGTTTGATGAAAAGAAACTGCCTGTGGATTTGCATCTGCGCCTGAAGGTTGGAGCTCAGGTTATGTTCACTCGCAACGACGCACAAAAACGATGGGCA
The DNA here is from genome assembly GCA_051869575.1 of Prevotella sp. Taxonomy (GTDB): domain Bacteria; phylum Bacteroidota; class Bacteroidia; order Bacteroidales; family Bacteroidaceae; genus Prevotella. The sequence continues at coordinate 2,347 of JBJEAY010000734.1, forward strand.
AACGGTACGCTTGCTAAGATTGTGAGTCTCAAAAAGAATGAGATTCTCGTTGAGTTGGCTAATGGTGATACCTGCACAGTGCCTTGCGCATTATGGGAGTCTGTGAGCTATGAGTATGACCAGGAAGCACGCAAGTTGAAGAAAGAGGTGACAGGTTCATTCACACAATTTCCACTGAAATTGGCGTGGGCCATTACCATCCACAAAAGTCAAGGTATGACATTCAATAAAATGTCTCTTGACCTCAGTCATGGTCTTTTTGCAGGTGGTCAGTTGTATGTGGCGCTGAGCCGAGTGCGTTCCTTGGCGGGACTTTATCTATCAAAAGAAGTGATGCCGCAGTATGCCCAAACAAGCCATGAAATCTTGGCATACGCAAGTGGCTATAACGATGAGAAGCAGATCAATAGTGAGATTGAGAGTGGCAAGGCTGTCTATAGTGCACTGCAACATTGTGACTATGATGAAGCGGCTAAACAATACCTCATGCTCGTTTCCAAGAAAGCACAAGAAGGTGACATCAAGGAGGCGATGCAGCAGGCAAAGCGATTCCTCGACACCCTCGTATGTGATGATGAACTTATTGGTACAATAAAAGAAGTGCCTGAAAGGCTACTTTCCGTCAATCATTGGGCTTCTAATTTTCTTGTCGCATTGCTCAGCCTTTATGCAGGAAAATACGAAAAGGCATTGGAGTATGTGGATGCAGTATTGGGGCAGCATCACTGTCAGGAAGCTCTATATGTTAAGTCTCGCACTCTTGCCTTGCTTGAAAGATATAAAGAGGCAAGTGAAGTGAATGCACTTATGAGAGATGTTTTTGACATGGAGACTCCTGATGCCAAGGTGCTCTATATGATTGCCATGCTCAATGAGTTGCATGTTGAAGAATCGGGCTTAAGCTTAATGCAGAAGCTTGTTGAAGTGAGACCACAATACGATAGGGGTATTTGTGCCATGAGAATGTTGATGAAACGCAAGGGCATCAAGCTTGGTTCTCTTCAGCAATGTGAACTGATAGATGCATACAACTCTGATATGTCGGATGATGATTTTGGCATTCTGTTGAAAGAATGCCGTTCCACAGCGCCAAAATTGGTGCGTTATCTGCTTCGACGCATCAAAAAACAAGAATTCAACGAAGAGCTCCCTGATAATCAATAGGGGCTCTTCACCACTAACAGAACAAGTCGTCGATGGTCAGTTCGCTTTGGATGGTGTGCCAACCCTCGTTGTGCTCTACGCCGTCGAAGGACCAATGAAGGATGATTGCGTTTTCCCGAAATTTTGTCCCCACTGGGGACCAAACTCACTAATGATTCTATTAGACTTCAAGTCAGCCAACTGCAGGAACGGAAATCGGCCAACTGTAGGAATGGAAAACGGCCAACTGTAGGAATGAAAAACAGCCAACTGTAGGATTAAAAAATCTTAAATGCTTGTATATTAAAATATTTATTGTTATCTTTGCAGCGGCAAAAATGCAAAGTAAATTATGGATAAGAAATACAAGAAAAGAATAGCAGACAAGCTGTTGGCTGAACAGCTTGAGGCGGCTGGAGTTGTCTTAATACAAGGACCAAAATGGTGCGGAAAGACAACAACGGCTCGGCAAGCGGCTGCAAGCAGCATTTTCATGGATAATCCCGCCATGTTGAAAGCGAACATGATGCTTGCCGAAGCTAATCCCGAAATGATACTCGAAGGTAAAGTGCCAAGATTGATTGACGAGTGGCAGCTCGCTCCAACTCTTTGGGATGCTGCCCGATTTGTGGTAAGTCAACGTGGATTGTCTGGGCAGTTCATTTTTACAGGTTCGGCTGTGCCTGCCGATATGTCTTCAATAACACACTCTGGTACTGGTAGATTTGCATGGTTAACCATGCGCCCCATGAGCCTACAAGAGTCGGAGGATTCCAATGGTTGCGTCTCGCTTGGTGAACTTTTCAAAACAGGAAAAGCATTGGGCATTGCTGCCGATATGGACATTGTCAGATTGGCGTTTCTGTTATGCCGCGGAGGTTGGCCAGGTTCATTGCAATTGTCTGACAGGGCCTCATTGCTGCAAGCTGACAACTATGTGGATGCCGTGGTAAACAGTGACATCTCCAGAGTGGACAATATTTCACGCAATGCAGGTTTTGCCCATAAGTTATTGCGTTCGTACTCACGCTATCAGGGGGCTCAGGTGTCGCTGACAAAGATAGCCGATGACATCCTTGCAAGCGGAAGCAACAGCTTTAGTACGGACACGCTTTACGACTATGTAAATGCTCTGAAGAAGATTTTCGTAATTGAGGATATGGAAGCGTGGTCGCCTAATCTTAGGTCGAAAACAGCCATCCGTACTTCCGACACTCGCTATTTCGTTGACCCCTCCATTGCAACATCTGCTTTGGGCATTGGCCCTGATGACCTGATTAAAGACCTTAACACCATGGGGCTTGTGTTTGAGACGATGGCGGTGAGGGATCTTCGTGTTTATGCCGATGCTTCGGGAGGCAAGGTGTATCACTATCGCGACAAAAACGGTTTGGAATGTGATGCCATTGTACATCTGAGGAACGGCAAGTACGGTTTAGTGGAAGTGAAACTCGGTGGCGACAGTCTTATAGAAAGTGGTGCCAAGACCTTGAAGGCTTTGGCGGCAAAGATTGATACGGATAAGATGAATCACCCTTCTTTCATGATGGTTCTTACAGGTGTTGGAAAATATGCTTATACGCGAGAAGACGGGGTTTCGGTAGTTCCGATTTCTGCTTTAGGAGTATG
>JBJEAY010000735.1:0-5113 GCA_051869575.1 Prevotella sp.
CAGGGACAGACAAATTGGTGTTGATAGAAAACCAATTGGAGAAGACTGACCATAACCATTTAGGACAGATTCTGACATATGCAGCAGGACTTGATGCTGTCACAATTATCTGGATTGCAGAACGCTTCACAGAAGAGCACAGAGCAGCTATTGACTGGTTGAATCGTATAACGGATAAAGAATTTAACTTCTTTGGTGTAGAAGTCGGCTTGATAAAGATTGGTAGCAGTCCTGCTGCTCCCATATTCAATGTCATAGCCAAGCCTAATGGCTGGTCTAAAGATGTTCGTACCTCGTCCAATCAGGCCTCAAATGAAAATCGAACAGACGCTGAGTTATCAAGATATGAATTCTGGTCTGCTTTCTGCGAGTACATGGCAAATAATCCTTCCAAGAAGTTTCGCACGCAATCCCCTTCTTACAGCCATTGGATGAATATCGCCATTGGGCGTTCCAACTTCCAGATTTGCCTTCTTCTTAATTCGAGGGAGCAGAAGATAACTGTGCAGTTGTATATAGGCGATGACATTGATAAGAAGAACTTTGATGCTTTACTTGCATACAAGGAAGAAGCAGAAACAGCAATTGGCGAAACATTGGACTGGAGGCGACTGGATGGAAAGAAGACATCAACAGTCGATTTGTATAAGAAGTGTGATTTCACGAAGAAGTCATCCCAAGCAGAACTCTTTGAATGGCTGAAAGAATACACAGAACGGTTTGTTACTTTCTTCAAGCCAATCATAAAGAAACTATAATGGACTTCGTTTTATCATAGAACTTCCTATAATAAATGATTATGTGAAGAAAATACTGTCAGGCACTATGAGTAAGAAAGATTTGACCGAAGAAGATATAAAGCTGCGTTATATTACACCTGCCATTAATGATGCAGGGTGGAAGAACGAGCATATCAGAATGGAATACTACTTTACCGATGGTAGAGTTATATTCCAAGGAAAAGTGCATGCACGCCAGACTGGAAAGAAGGCTGATTACCTCTTGTTTCATGCCGCCAATAAGCCCATTGCTATTGTTGAAGCGAAAGACAATAACAAGCCCCTTGGAGGAGGTATGCAACAGGCAATGGAATACGCTCAGATTCTTGACATTCCTTTTGCATACAGTTCTAATGGAGATGGTTTTCTTGAGCATGATTTCTTGACAGGGAAAGAAACCGAACTTACATTGGAACAGTTCCCGACTTCTGAGGAATTATATAAACGCTTGGTCGATGCCAAGCAGTTGAGTGGAGAAGCCTTGAAGATTGTAGAACAACCGTTCTATTCTGACCCCTATACCTACGAACCTCGATATTATCAGCGAATAGCTGTCGAGCGTACCGTCGAGGCTATTGCCAAAGGCAAGGACAGGGTGCTGATAGTAATGGCTACAGGTACAGGAAAGACCATCACCGCTTTCCAGATTATCCATCGTCTGAAAGCCTCTGGCACAAAGAAGAAGATTCTGTATCTTGCCGACCGTAACATTTTGATAGACCAGACGATGGTGCAGGACTTCAAACCCTTCAAAAAGGTCATGACCAAAGTACAAGGGGCAACCATAGATTCTGCCTATGAGGTGTATATGGCATTATATCATCAATTGGTGTCTAATGAAGAAGGTGTGGAAGACCCCTTCAAGCAAGTTCAGCCAACCTTCTTCGACCTTATCATTGTCGATGAGTGCCATCGAGGAAGTGCGAAAGATGACAGTGCATGGCGCAAGGTACTGGAGTATTTCAACTCTGCCACCCAGATTGGCATGACCGCTACACCCAAGGCTGAGACTGGAGCTAATAATCTTGATTATTTTGGTGAGCCAATATTTACCTATTCGCTTTTGCAAGGAATACAAGATGGTTTCCTCGCTCCTTACAGAGTGACCAACAGTTATATAAGCATAGACCTTCAGGGATTCAAACCTGATGATGATGAGAAAGACTTGCTGGGCAGAGATATAGCACAACGGTTATATGAACGCAAGGACATAGGAAGAGACATCGCTTTCACCAAACGGAGGGAGATCGTAGCAAAGCGTATCACCAAGATGTTGAAACAAATTGGCAGGATGACCAAGACCATCGTGTTCTGTACGGATATTGAAGAGGCAGAAGCCATGAGGAGCCTGTTGGTCAATTTGAATGCAGACTTGTGTAAAAAGGATGCACGCTACATCATGCGCATAACGGGTGATGATAATGTGGGGAAGAAACAGTTGGACAACTTCATTGATGTTGACCAACCCTACCCGACAGTTGTTACAACATCAGAACTGCTTGCTACGGGCGTGGACTGCAAGACCTGTGGGCTTATAGTCATTGACAAGGAAATAGGTTCTATGACGGAGTTTAAGCAAATCATTGGACGTGGCACCCGACTGAGAACTGACAAAGGGAAGTGGCATTTGGAGATATTGGATTTCCGCAATGCCACAGCGAAGTTCAAAGACCCGAAATTCGATGGCGACCCAGAACCTCCGCAAGGAAAAAGTGGAAAACCATACACCATACCAGAAGAACCGTCAAGTGTTGTCTCAGAGCCTCATGTCAAGTATCTTGTTGAGGGAGAGAAAATAGCAATAACTACTGAGATAGTCAGCATCCTCGGTGAAGACGGAAAAACCATGCGTACAGAAAGCATAACGGATTTCACACGCAAACAGATTAGGAAGCGTTATGCCACCTTGAACGACTTTGTCAAGAACTGGACAGAAGCGGAACGCAAGAAAGTCATTGTGGATGAGTTGAAGGACTATAGTGTTCTTGTGGATGCTGTCAGGGAAAAGAATCCAGCCTTGGCACATGCCGATATTTTCGATGTGATATGTCATGTGGCCTTCGACCAGCCACCAGTGACAAGGCGCGAAAGGGCTAACAATGTCAAGAAACGCAATTACTTTGCGAAATACGAAGGAAAGGCGCGTGAGGTATTGGAGGCTCTTCTCGACAAATATGCTGATTATGGTATCTTGAACCTTGAAGACTCTGATATTCTTGATACCGCTCCATTCAATAAGATTGGTAAACCGCAGAAAATCGTGAAACTGTTCGGCGGAATGGATAAGTTTGAACAGGCTTTAAAAGAACTTGAAAACGAAATATATAAAGTAGCATAAAGAAATGGCAGTAAACAATATAGTAAAGCGTCTGCAAAATATCATGCGCCAAGACGCTGGTATCAATGGCGATGCACAGCGCATAGAGCAGATGACATGGATGTTTTTTCTGAAGGTGTATGACACACAAGAGGAAACGTGGGAATATAAGGCAAGCAAAGAGCACAAGCCCTTTGAGTCCATCATCCCCGAAGAATTGCGCTGGCGCAATTGGGCTATAGATGAAAAAGACGGCAATGCGCTGACTGGCGATGCCTTGCTCACGTTTATCAACGACAAGCTCTTTCCCACGCTGAAGGGACTTGAAGTAACTCGTGAGACCCCTCGCAGCAAGGCTATCGTCAAAGAGGTGTTCGAGGACCTGAACCAATATATGAAGAACGGCATTCTGTTACGTCAGGTCATCAATGTCATCAACGAGATTGAGTTTGACGATGCTGAAGACCGCCACATGTTTGGTGACATCTATGAAGGAATACTCAAAGACCTTCAGTCTGCCGGTAATGCAGGTGAGTTCTACACGCCGCGAGCTTTGACGGATTTCATCATACAACAACTTAACCCAGTGCTTGGCGAAACCGTTGGTGACTTCACATCAGGTACAGGCGGCTTCCTTACTTCGGCATTAAACTATCTGCAGAAACAGGTACAGACCACGGATGACGGGCGACTCTACCAGCAGTCTGTCATCGGGCAAGAGTGGAAGCCTCTCCCTTACCTTCTGTCCATCACCAATCTGCTCCTTCACGATGTGGAAGCTCCGAATATCCGTCATTGCGATTCGTTGGGCACGAAGATGTCAGACTTCAAGGAAACGGACAAGGTCAACGTGATTGCCATGAATCCACCCTACGGAGGAAGCACCGATGCAGCAGCCAAAAGCAATTTCCCGATGGAGTTTCGTTCAAGCGAGACAGCAGACCTTTTCATGGTGCTTATCATGTACAGGCTGAAGCGTGACGGACGTGCGGCAGTTATTGTTCCTGACGGTTTCCTCTTTGGTATGGATGGGGCAAAACTTGCCATCAAGCAAAAGATGCTCCGTGAGTTCAATCTCCACACCATCATTCGTCTGCCAGGCAGCATCTTCTCACCATATACCAGTATCGCCACCAATATTCTGTTCTTCAATAACGAACGAGCTGATGGAGCGCAAGATGGATTTTCTACAGACAAAACATGGTTCTATCGCCTTGACATGCCAGAAGGCTACAAGCACTTCTCAAAAACCAAGTCGATGAGACTTGAACATTGCCAGCCCATCTGTGACTGGTGGAACGACCGCAAGGAAATCTCTTCCGATGAGTTGGGAGAGAAGTCCCGTTGCTTCTCTGCCAAAGAGTTATTCGACATGGATTGCAACTTTGACCAATGCAAGTTCCCCAAGGATGAGGAAGAGATACTCCCCCCTGCCGAACTCCTTGCCGACTACTTTAAGAAGCGCAAGGCCCTCGACCATGAGATAGACAAGACGCTGGCAGAGATACAGCGGATATTGGGAATAGAAATCAGCAAGGAGTAGTTACCACTTAATTTGACGGACAATGAAAGATTTGACAGTTTCAAGTATAGAACGCCAAAATGTTCTCAACAACCGTTTTGCTGTAGACGAAATCCAAAAGCGACTTGAAATTTCAGGTATGCTTTTCGAAGGTGAGTATTGGCTGACTAAAAAAATTGTTGCCGATTTTTATGGTGTAGATATATCTACTATAGATAGATACCTTGCGTCCAACAGCGATGAACTAAAGCATAACGGATACGTTTTATGTAAGGGTAAGTCGTTGAAAGAGTTTAAGTTGCAATTTGCTCACCTTATTAATGAGGCGAGCAAAACCACTCAACTGGGACTCTTTAATTTCAGGGCTTTCCTCAATATCGGCATGTTGCTTACGGAGAGTGAAAGGGCAAAAGCTTTGCGTAGCATGATTCTTGATTTAGTCATTGCAACGATACATGAAAAAACTGGTGGAGGCACAAAGTTTATCAACAGGAG
>JBJEAY010000736.1:0-5068 GCA_051869575.1 Prevotella sp.
AGCCCACGATGTTCCTCACTATATAGTTCTGTGACATTGGAGCCTGTTTGGCTACTGTTGCGCAATACAAGAATCGTGGAGTTGCCTTCATTGCCACTTATGCCCACACCATATTGCTGTGCATATTTCAGCGCGAGGTCGTTATCGCTAACTCGCCAGTCATCACTATTGAACTTGCGCAGCCCGTCGATGCCCGACTCCGGCGAGCAGGCAATGGCAGTTGAAACTGTGAAGTACTCACGATAAGACTTCATCGGTTCGATGCTGAAGATATACTCCATCTGCTCATTCATATCGTTGATATAGAGACCGGAAGCAATGTCCTCGGCATCATATCCCTCACCCACGAGGAAGATGGGAATAGCCTTGCTACCCTTAGTGGCAGTCTGGAGAGTGATCATCTGGTCTTCCTTCACATCAGCAGTCACCTGCTTTACCTCGGCAAAGGTGGTATAGTCCTGATTCTTCAGTTTGAAAACTATCTTTCCCTCTCGTGTTCCACCACTGTTTGCATTTACAGTGACTGTCACCTCGGTTTTCTTGTTGTCGCTTGATGAGGGAGAAACAGTTACCCACGACGGGCATTCGGTCACTTCCCAAGCACCTTCGCTACTCACGATACCACTGCGTGTAGTACCCTTGTCCATACAAGTGATGCTTGGCACATTGAATGCCAACTCGCGGTGGGCAGTGATGTTCTTGAATGTATTCCAAACAGGAGTGTTGCGATACAGCTCGACAGATTTCACAGGCACTTCCAATACACACTTATCCTTATAGACACCCTCCACATAATCATAATATCCAAACGGGTCTCCATCATTCACGCTCGGGGGCGTTTCTGCAAGACAGACTACCGTTTGAAGTGAGGGACAAGCAAAAGCTCCAACACCAATATATGACACATATTTTGGTATTGTGACGGAAGTAATCGAATTACCGACAAATGCACCCGTAGGAATATACTCTATCTTGGATGGAAGTGTAATACTTGACAAACTGTTTTTTGCAAAGGCCTCTCCACCAAGACTGAGACAATTCTCCGGGATGACAAGCTCTCCCTCAAGCCCGCAATTCCACAAGCCACGGGTTTCCACCTTCCTCAACTTCGACGGGAGAGTGATTTGGAATGGAATACTTGCACAATAGAAACACTCATTTCCTATTTCCTCAAGGTCGTCATTGAACGTCAGTGATGCAAAACGCTGACCACTAAATACCGACCTGCCAATGCTCTTAACTCCGGTGGGGAATGATACTTTGATACGGTTTTTAAAGGCTATACCTCTAAATGCGTTATCACCGATAGTCTTTATACCCTGTGGTATCTCAATCTCACCAGTGATACTGCCATCGCTACCAAAATAAGTGAAAATATCTTTATTGATTTCTTTGAGATTTGACGATAGATGGAAAACACCCCTCATGTGACTTGGCACATCCCAATTTTCTGTTCCAAAGGCATAAGGAGCGATATATTTCAAGTTGTCGGTCATCTTAAATTCACAACTGTATGCACAATTACAAAAGGCATACTGACCAATACTGTCAAGACTGTTCGGGACGATTAGTTCTACACCGTTATAATCATTATTCCCGAATGCCCATTCGCCAATGAATGTCATTCCCTCCGGCACTTCCAATGTGGAATTCATCAACTGCATCTCTCTGAAAGCATTTCCACCGATTCGCCTTACACTATTAGGAAGTATAATAGAGCGTAGCGTCTTGTTTCCATAGAAAGCGGAACCGGGAATTACATCATCAGCATACACAGGTCTGTCAATCTCATAATCATGACCTACCCAAGCATTTTTCACCATAACATTACTCATATTCAAATGCTTTAATGCCTTCATGTCGTCTCTCATAAACCAGAAGTCATCATGGTTCAGTTCACCCGTCACCTTCAGGTTTTTCATCTCGTTATAGTCATACCCTGCCGCCGCAATGCTCTCCTTGAGTTTTCCTGCCTCAGGGCAGTTGATGACCACATATTGGTTCTGCGAGAAACTATGCGAGGTCTCGTCGTTCACCCAGTCGGATATGCCATCATCCGAGAACGAGAGCACATAGTCGCCTGTTGTGGAACTTTTGTTGACGGTCAGTGTAAAATTGTGCATCTTGCCGCCCTGATATTTCATGGCCTCTGTGAGAGTATGACTATAAGCCTTGCCGTCGATAGTGACGCTGATGAGCGACTTGCCTGCTGCCACAGTCTGAGGAACCACAACGGCACGATAGCTGCCGCCTGACTGCGGAAGCATCTGGATGCTGCGGTCGGGAGTGCCATCGACAGTGATTTCCGCCGTCTGCAAATTAAACTTGCATCGACGCGCAGTGTTGTCCACCAATACCGTCTTGTCAACTTTCTCCCATTCGGTGTCAGTGATTCCATCGCCCTTAACGAGAGTGACACACACACCGGCAAGCTGGTGGCGATAGTTGATGACTATCTCATCGGTGGTGGGCTGCACGTTGGCCGACTTACCCCAAAGCAGGTCGGATGCCTCATAGTTGGACATCTCGCCCTCCTGCGGCAATATGTTCTGCTGCCAACTCACCTCAAACTCGTAAGACGCAGGATTGTCGATGTAATTAACCCCCGGGTAATAGCCATACACGTCGATGGGCGTACTGCTGTCACGCCAATAAATCTCGGTGGATGCCGCCCATTTTCCCTGCTCTCCATTATAAGTGTAGAGCACATTCGAGGCACGGTTGCCCGATGCAGCCAAGTCGCCCGGACTGCCATTGTCATAATCGACAATATACACGCCCATGCGGTCGCCTGACACGAAACCATAGTCGGAGGCTCGCGTCACATTCTCCTGACGTATGTTGCCACTTAATTGTATGGCATTACCATTGCCTGTGGCACCTTCATTGAAGAAGTTGTCACTACAGGCTACGGTAATGAGGCAACATGCCATCAAGCTAATGATTTGTCTTGTAGATACATTCATATTGCTTAATTATATGTTAACGATTGAGTATTTCATCACGGTTAATAATCACAGATACTTTTTTCCTTTAATAACAATCTCTATCGCATTCTTTGCATGAAGTTTCTTCGCCAGATTATTTCGATGGGTCTTGGCTGTGAAATAACTGATGTGCAACTTCTCGGCTATTTCCTGGGTGGTATATCCCTTGGAAAGATAGTAGAGCACATGTTTCTCGCGTTCGGTAATAACGACATTCTCAGCTACTGACATATCGCCGACAGTGTTTCTTGCCTTCAGATAGGCATCGCTGAACGCCTCTCCCCCATCCCTTATTCGAATCACCGCTCCGAGCAAGGTGTCCATACTGTCGTTTTTTGACACATATCCGTGAATCTTATATGTATCAATAAGCGAAAGCATCCATGGGTCCTCGTGCATAGAGTATACCAATATCCTGGCATTAGGATACTGTTCATTGATTTTTCCAATTATCGGGAATACATCCGCCTTGGGAAATTCCAGGTCAAGAATGTAAAGGTCGTGGCATATGTTGCGGCTGAGCATATTGACCAGCTGCTCCACAGAGTCGCATGAAGTGCAGTTCACACCGTCAATACGTGACAATATCACTTTCAATCCTTCCCTGACTATTGGATGGTCATCTACTATTAATATGTTATATTCAGACATTATGTTTTTTGTGAATTTATTGATTATCTACTGTCTTGTCTTTTTCTGCGCAAAGTTAGCAAAAAAAAGATGAAGGGAGAAATTTCTTTAATAAAAATCTCTCCCTTTATTCAAAAAATACTACTTTCGTAGTAGATGATTTCGCGTTATAATGGAAAATAAAGACTTATTAATGTGCCGCCAGAATACTTCTGAATATCAATACGTCCACCTATTGTCTTCACACGCTCCTGTATAATGCGGATTCCAATGCCATCACCATCTGATATGTTCTCCATCGACTTGCCATTATCCTCCACTTTAAGGATTCCATTCCTTTTGTCCTCATCCACAGCAAGGCTCACCTTGACTTGGTCGGCTTCCGAATGTGTCAAGGCATTTGACATACATTCCTGGGCTATGCGGAACACCTCAAAAGCCACTTCCTTAGGCAACCCATGCAAACATGCGTCTTCACAACCGACATACCGCGCATTGACACCCTTAACCCCGGAAACGTAGAAACGCAATATATCATTGAGACTATACTTTGAAAACTCTGGCGGCATCATTCCGTGCGACAATGCACGAACCTCATTGCGCAGGTGCTCCACATCAGAAAGTGCCGCATGGACATCATCGAGACTCTGCGCCCCCTGCATCTTCAGGCTCACGCCAAGCAAACCGTTGGATATGCTGTCGTGCAGTTCACGGGCCATGCGGGATCGTTCGGTCTCCAACCCCTCAATATACTGTCGGGCCTCGTTCATCTCGGCACACTGGCGCACAAACATCAGTTGGAGTTTATGACGATGGCGAACAACAAGCATAATAAATACAAGAATGACAACAAGCAATGACACCACAAACACGGCTATCGTCCATTTCAACTGCTGCTCGGCATGCTGGCTACGCTCCTCGGCAAGCTGCATCTCCCTCTCCTTGGTTTTATACTTCACATTGAATTCCGCCAACTTTGCATCTATATCTTTAGCTGAAAGCGAGTCGGTCCACATTCTTGCCGAGTCCATATAACAATACGCATTACGATAATCGCCCAAATGCCTATAACAATCTGCAATCTTGCGATAAAGCGGGGCATAAAGAGTGCCGCCGGCTTTTGTCAATACAAGCATATCACGAAGGGCATCACCCCAACGTTGATGGCGATAACACATGTCACCACGGTTCTGTATAAATCCTATGCGGGTGATATCGTTGTCGCAATCGTCCAGAATGCGGCTTCCAATGTCAATATAGTGAAACACCGAGTCGGTTTGCCCCTTGCCGTCAAACACGAGTGCCAACGACGGGATGCATCTCAGTCGCATGTCGTTGTCACCCTGCTTGCCGTTAGCCATTGCCCATGCCTCACGCCCATATTTTAATGCCACGTCATAATCCTTAACCTCTATTATTATCGCTGATGCAATTTGCAAGGCATAGAAACG
>JBJEAY010000737.1:0-5048 GCA_051869575.1 Prevotella sp.
CGGTTTAATGATGAGTATTTATTATTGATGAAGGGGAATATTGCTACAAAATTCTTCCTTCAATAACTCATAATTATATAATGCACTTTGGTAATATAAGCCAGTCTCTGGATTATTCAATGTCTGAAACCATTTAGAATTATAAACCACATTCAAAGCGTCCTCCAAACTGCTTTTTGATTCAGACATCTGCATAGATACGACCTGCTCTAAATTAGAGTCTATCAAATATTGGATTTTTTCGTTGTCAATCATAACCTCACTAATTTTGATATTGCATATTCTGTCGCAAAACAATATTGCTTACTTAGTTTCTTATATGTCAATTCCTTAACCAACTGTTCCAATGAAATGAGATGGCGAACATACAAATCCAACTGCAAAACGACCCCATCGTCAGCAACAGGACCTATTACAAGGTCGTATTCATGACAATAATTTTTCTCCATCCTATTTTTCAATATGAAATTGGCCCATTCAACGGAAGGGTTATCAAATAGTAACACGTTCAATTCACCATTTGATAATAATTCATCGTCAAAACTGAACGTCAACACTACAGGCTCTCCTTCCCTACTTATTTTGGTTCTTCGAATAGCCATTTCTTCTGCTTGTTGTCTAATATCAGTTAGATAAAAACCCTTGCCAAAATCCTTATATGGCCTACATTTCGATAACTCTATTTTGTCGAACATGACATTTGTACCATGGAAAAGACTGCTCATGACAAATAACCTCCATGCTTTAAACAGACCGCAGTCAAATCATCCACGGCATCATCAAAAGACAGTGTGTGTTCTGCCTCATAACAATCATCAAGGAATTTTATGCCTTTGTACTTATGTAAATAATCAAATGACTCCTTTACTGTAATACCAAAATGCTCAGCAAACTTCCTTATACAATATATGATATATGCTATTCTATAATTCATAAGCCATATTCTTTATATTCACGCCGCAAAGTTACGAATAAAAAATGAAACTGCCAAACATTTCTTGGGATTATTCACTAAAATAAGGGTGGCGACAGCATTGCCGTCGCCACCCTCGGTTTAATGATGAGTATTTATTATTGATGAAGGGGAATCATCAAATAACGACTTACTTCTTTGTCAGCACGACCTTGTTATTGCCCTCATAGCTGATGAAGAGCTGGATGTCGTATGTTCCTTCAGCAACATTGAGGTTTGCACCATTATTAGAAGTAAGATTGTCGAAGTTGTCACCACTACCATTGCCACCCCAAGAGATAGCCCATTCGTGGTTCATTCTGAACTTCACACCGCCAGAGAGTGCAACGTCAGATGCCTCCCAAGCACCGGTTTCTGTATTATATGTAAGATCAATATCACCACCCCAACTATTAAAGTCGCCAATAGCAGATATTGTCTCTACCTTGGTCAGAGCGTATGTACCTGCCATGAGGTCAACATCAATCTGATAGAAGCCTGCACCTGGGTCAGGACAGTTGCTGCCGCCATTGTCAGCAATCTTACCCTCGCCATCATACTCATAGTCGCCATCCCAGTTGTCTGCGTTTGGCTTGAACTTGAACTCGCCATTGAGATAGTAATAGCCTTGATATTTTCCGTCAAAGTTGGCACCATAGAGAGGATGAGAAGTTGACCAACCACTCTCATTGCCGATTTCGTAGAAATACTCTCCGAAATTGAGGGGTTCAATGAGATATGTACCATCCATCATATTAATGGTCATCTTATATAGACCTGCTTCGGCAATCTTGCCAGCACCAGGATTGTCTGTTGTTAGGAAGCCTGAGAGACTTGTATCTCCGTCAACTGCTATACCAACAACACCATCCAACCAGATGTTACCAGCATCTACGTTTGTCTGAGGAATAATCTTCCAATACTTGTTTTCACCCGATTCAAATATTATAGTGAAAACAGGATCATCATATACATTAGCATCACTATGATTGAACGCTACAATGTCATCAATTCCCCAAGCTCCGCTTCCTGTCATATCACCGACGAGATAGTACTTAGTGTCGATGAATGGGGCATCAAGCTTTGCCTTGATTTGGAATTCACCCGAAGTAAGCCTTATGGCAGCCTTGTTGTTGTCTTCCCACATACTTACCTTAGCAGAGAGAGTGCGCTCTTCTGGAGCCTTGCCAAATGCGCCCTCGATATAGCTCTTGAGGTCGGCAACCTTCACCTTACCACTGTTGTCCATGTCGATGTTAGTATCGCCAATAGTGAGAGCATACACAGGATTATAAGCTTCGTCAGAGGCAGTAGGAGCAGTTATATTACATACTTGCACATCAGTCTGTCCCTCAGCGAGATTAGCAAAATCAATCAGACCTACAGCGGCTACGCTACCGTTGCCGAATGAAACGGCATCTTGCTGCGGGTTGCTCTGTGGAGCCGACCAGTCGGTATAATCGTCTGTGCAAGCTACCAGAGAGGTAGCAAGCAACAGAGCGGAAAATATTTTCTTAATCATAATATTCTAATTTTTGAATTACTTTTTGATAAAACGATAGTAACCAGTGATGTCGTTGAGGATGATAATATATGTACCAGCCTCGGGAACAGGAATGTCGTCACCATTGCTCTCACCATAGCCATACAGACCATCAGTGAGTATTCTTGCAGGAACACCACCCCAGTTCGTACTCCAAGCAGAGTCGGTCAAGAACTTAAGTTTATCACCATCTGCAAGAGTAAGTTCGATATACCAGTCATGGTTAACTGCACCATCAAATACGTGAACGGGATTCATCTTCAGGTCGGTAGCCCAACCATTGAATGTACCTGCAATAAGCATTTCAGGATAAACCTTCGGAGTTCCGTCATAAGGCTCAGCCTTGAGTTCGTGCTTACCAGTGTTGAGAGTTACGGTGTAATAACCGGCAGCGAGAGAGATGTTGCCAGAACCGCCGTCATTCTCGACGAAGTCGCTGCCGTTCATACCCCACTGGTGATCCCAGTCGCCAGGACCCTTCTTGAGCTTGAATCCGTTGCCGGCTACATAGCCAGTCCATACAAGTTCACCGTCACCGGTCTTCTTGTCAAACTCATAGTCCTTCTGCGGCTGCAATGGGAAGAGGCTTGTAGGAATGTCATCAGCCCACTTGCCATCGCCGATATCACCACCGATAAGATACCATGAAACAGGATCAGCATCCTTAAGTTCGAAATAATATGGAGCTACAGTGAGCTTCACAACGTTAGACACGATGTCATTGTAAGGATTAAGTCCAGCATCGAGCACAGCCGACCTCAGACGAATACTCATATCTATAGTCTCGGGCACTGCGCCTTCTTCCCACATATTGAGCTGCTGAAGAGCCTTGGCGAGAGCTGAACCAGCAACACTTGTGCTGCAAACAGTAGATGTCTCATCGAGTGTGATGTAGTCAGCTCCTGCATTCTCGGCATCATCCTTGGCATTGGTGTTATACTCTTTGTTGAAAGAACCTGTAGAAGACACCTGCACATAGTATGTGGCAATCACAGGAGCATTTTCTGCAGTATATTTTGGTTGCGACCAACTGAGCTCCAAGCCATTAGTAAGTGCCAAGTCCAAAGTACCATTCACGACGGTAGGAGTGTTGAGCACGAACTCTGTAGGCTGAATGAGCGTAGGATTAGAGTCGCGGTCCTCGCTGCAGGAAGCCAAAGAGAGCACACCTGCCACGAGCAACATTGTATTTGACAATATCTTTTTCATATCACTATTCATTATTATATATTAATAACCTGGGTTCTGCTTAAGATTCTTGTTGACATTGATGTCATCGAATGGCAGAGCAAACAAATTCTTGGTCTCGTTAAAGCCAACACCACTCTCGGCACCGCCTTTCCATTCCCAGAGATACTCAGAACTCTTGACACCACCATAGTATCCGAAACGGATGAGGTCGGTGCGGCGGAAGCCCTCGCAGTAGAGCTCACGAGCACGCTCGTCGAGCACCTGGTTGAGAGAGAACTGATTCATAGAAGAAGCATTTGCACGAGCACGGAGCTGGTTGAGATAACCAGTACCAGTAGCAGTTGTTGTACCGCCATTCAGACGTGCATCAGCCTCGGCAGCGATAAGATAAGCCTCGGCAGAACGCATGAGGAAGTAGTCTGTATCAGGCACCTTCGGGTCGTTCTGTGCACTGCCGTCAGACTTAGAGCTGCGGAACTTACCAACCGAATAACCGCTTGTGAACTCAGTAGGCTTGGTGATGATAAGCTCACGATCCTTACCATGGAAAAGTGCACGGTCGTCACCAGCAGCCTCAGCCATCTCGGCGATAGTTACCTGAGGTGCATCTCCATTGGGGAAGAATTTGGTGAGGAAAGCACCACGTACACGGTTACCCGACCATGGGTCACCGCAACTTGCGTCGGCAGCATCAACCTCCATATCAGCCTTCCACTGAGAAGAAATCAGGAAGTATGTACATCCATAAGCGGTAGTAGTCTTACCGTCATTAATCAGAGGAAGGATAGCCTCCTGAGAAGCACCACTCTCACCATTGTCACCCATGAAGAGCATCTGATAAGCCGACCACTTGCCCTTGCCAGTAGTCCAAAGCTTGTGAGGACCATTTATTACCTTCTCAGCATATTCCTTAGCCTCGTTCCAACGGGCAGAACCTGTATAAACTTCGGCATTGATATACATACGGGCGAGAAGCAGATTTGCTGCATCCTGGTCAGCACGACCATAGCCCTGGTCCTTGCTTGTGCGGGCAGCAGGAGTGAGCATCTGCGAGAGAGCACCCTCGGTAGATGTTTCAGCAAGCACAACAGATGGATCGTCCATAGCGTTGATAGTGATTGCCTTGCCAAGAAGTTCTGCCTCAATCCAGTTGAAGAGGTCAGCACGGGCAATCTGGTGAGCATTGGAAGAAGAAAGTGCAGTTGTGAAAGGCACGTTTCCGAATGCGTCCATCAGATGGTAGTAGTAAAGGCAGCGCAGGAAGCGCACCTCTGCAGTGCGTGTCGCGTCAACACCGTTGCAGACATCAAGATAGTGATTGCAATAGTTGATACCTGCATAGAGTCGATAGTAGAAACCAGT
>JBJEAY010000738.1:0-5043 GCA_051869575.1 Prevotella sp.
GATCTGGACGCACCTCCAAGGCATACAAAGGCCTGAAGGAGGGAAGGAATATCACGCTCAACGAGCGCGATGTGGATATGACAGCAAAGACATTCGCCGAAAACACGGAGGCTGTAGGCTCGATACTCTCGCAGTATGGAGTGAACATATCACTTGGCGAGAACTATGTATCATCGCAAACTCTCAGTGGAGTATATCCCTCAGAGGCTGCCATCAACAAGCGCGAGATCGTATCAGGACGCTTCATCAACGACATAGACATGAAAGAACGCCGCAAGGTGATAGCCTTGTGGCAGACACAGGCCAAGGAACTCGCCAAAGACTATCTCTCTCTCGTCGGGCGCGACGTAAAGGTGGGTGACTTGATGTTTAAGGTGATAGGTATAGTGAAGGATGACAAGCAGCGTCAGAACAACGAGGCTTTCATCCCCTATACCACCCTTAAAACCATTTATGCCAAGGGTGATGAGGCTGGTGACATACAGTTTGAGATAAAGGGACTTGTCACCGAGGCTCAGAACAAGGACTTTGAGCGCAACTACCGTGCCCATCTCAACAATCAGCACGACGCTGCCCCCGACGATGAGTCGGCAGTGTATATCTGGAACAGATACATGGACAACATACAGATGGCACAGGGTATCAGTATCATACGCACAGCCCTGTGGGTCATCGGCCTGTTCACCCTCCTGAGCGGTATAGTGGGTGTGTCGAACATCATGCTCATCACCGTGAAGGAACGCACACGCGAGTTTGGAGTGCGCAAGGCGATAGGAGCCAAACCATGGCAGATACTCAAGCTCATCATCACCGAGAGTGTTATCACCACAGCCATCTTCGGATATATCGGAATGCTCTGCGGAATTGCCGCCAATGAATATATGGACGCGACGATAGGTCATGAGGTGGTGGATACAGGACTCTTCCAGGCGACGATGTTCCTCAATCCCACTGTCGGACTGGATGTCTGCATACAGGCTACCCTCGTGATCATCATCGCCGGCACGATAGCAGGACTCATTCCAGCCTTGAAGGCAGCAAGGGTGAGGCCAATAGAAGCACTCAGAGCTGAATAAAGAGTAGTGAGCGCAAAGGAACTTTAATTTTTTAATCCTTTAATTTTTTAATTTCAAATGAAATTTGATATAGATACCTACCGCGAGATTATCGACACGATTACCCGCAACAAGAGTCGCAGTTTCCTGACTGGATTCGGAGTGTTCTGGGGAGTGTTCATGCTCATCGTCCTTATTGGCGGTGGACAGGGACTCAAGGAGATGTTGCAGAAGAACTTCGCGGGTTTTGCCACTAACTCGGCGATGATTTGGACGCAGAACACCACCAAGGTATATAAGGGATTCCGTAAGGGAAGATATGTGTCGATGGTGGAAAAGGACATGACACGTCTGCGCCAGCAGGTGCCGGAGCTTGACATCATCACACCGGTGATGTTCGGTGGCAAGAAGAATGCCGTGAAGGGCGATCACTCGTTCTCGGCAAACGTGTCGGGAGTGAGCTACGACTATGCCGATGTCACTTCGCCACTCATGTACTACGGTCGCTTTCTCAATGAGATGGACATACGCGAGGCTCGCAAGGTGTGCGTCATCGGTAAGGAGGTTTATAAGAAACTTTTCCCCGGAGGCGGCGACCCATGCGGACAGCGCATACGTCTCGACTCCACCTATTATCAGGTTGTGGGAGTGGATTACAAGGTGAGCGGAATCAGCATCAACGGACGCAACGACCAGATAGTCTCCATTCCATATACAGTGTTCCGCAAGGCATACAACTCCGGCGACCAGATACACAGTCTTGCCGTGACGGGTAAACCGGGAGTGGTGATGAGTACAATCACCGACCGTATTCGCACGGTGATAGCAAGGGCGCACACCGTCGATCCCACCGACGAGAAGGCGATAACGGTGTTTAACACTGAGATAATGTTTGCCATGCTCGACAACCTCTTCAATGGTGTCAACTTCCTGATATGGCTTGTGGGCATCGGAACGTTGCTCGCCGGAGCCATCGGAGTGTCGAACATCATGATGGTGACAGTGAAGGAGCGAACGACAGAGATAGGCATACGACGTGCCATCGGTGCCACTCCCAAGATGATACTCTCGCAGATTATTTCCGAAAGTATATTGCTGACGGCAGTGGCGGGAATGAGCGGTATTCTCTTCGGTGTCTGCATCTTGCAGATGATAGAGATGGCGAACACCACGGATGGCATCGTTGGCGCACATTTCCAGGTGGGATTCTGGACGGCTATTGCCGCTGCTCTCCTGTTGAGTTGTCTCGGCGGTTTGGCAGGACTTGCCCCCGCATGGCGAGCTATGAGTATCAAGCCAGTGGATGCAATGAGAGACGAGTAGTTTTTTGAAATTAAAATATTAAAAAATTAAAATATTTAAGTTTCGTTTTTCGACGAACTCTATTTAAGAATATTATAAAATATAGCAAGATATGAAAAAGTACAGAAAACTGATTGTTGCGGTTATAGTTGCCGTGATTTTTATCGGAACATTCGTGTTCCTTTATCAGAAGTCGCAACCGACTCCTGTTGTTTACAGTGAATTCACTCCCGAGGTGAAGGACATCCAGAAGACTACCGTCATTACCGGTAAGATTGAGCCTCGTAACGAGATTACCGTTAAGCCGCAGATTAGCGGTATCATCACCGACCTATACAAGGAGGCTGGCGATATGGTGCAGCAGGGTGAGGTGATTGCCAAGGTGAAGGTTATCCCTGATATGGGACAGCTCTCTTCTGCTGAGGCTCGTGTGCGCCTTGCCGACATCAATCTCAAGCAGGCTCAGGTGGATTTCTCTCGCGAGGAGGCTTTGTATAAGCAGAAGTTGGTGAGTGCCGATGAGTTTGACAAGGTCAAGCAGACTCTCCGTCAGGCCAAGGAGGAGGTTGTGGCAGCACAGGATGCCCTTGATGTTGTGCGCAATGGTGTGTCGAAGAGCAATGCCAGTGCCAGTTCTACGCTCATCCGTTCCACTATCACCGGTCTTATTCTCGACGTGCCTGTGAAGGTGGGTAATACGGTTGTGCTCAGCAATACCTTCAACGACGGTACCACCATCGCCACCGTAGCCAATATGAACGACCTCATCTTCCGTGGCAATATCGACGAGACCGAGGTGGGACGCTTGGTTGAGGGTATGCCGATGAAGATAACCATCGGTGCATTGCAGGACTTGTCGTTCGAGGCCAACTTGGAGTATGTATCTCCCAAGGCTGTCGAGAGCAATGGTGCCAATCAGTTTGAGGTGAAGGCTGCCGTGCATGTTGTCAAGGAGGGTAAGATCCGCTCTGGCTACAGTGCCAATGCCGAGATTGTCCTTGCCAAGGCTAACAAGGTGCTGTCCATCCCCGAGAGTGCCATCGAGTTTAGTGGCGACTCCACCTTTGTATATGTTGTCAAGGGCAGTGGCGAGCAGAAGACCTACGACCGCCGTGCCGTCACCACCGGACTTAGCGATGGTGTGAACATCGAGATTAAGAAGGGTATTACAGCCAAAGACAAGGTGCGTGGCCCGCAGCAGGTGGCTGACACCAATGAGAAACCTTCTTCTCATCATTGATATTATGTAATTAGCATTATTATGAAAAAGTCATTTTATATCATATCCGCCTTTCTGCTTGCTGTATCTTCGGCGTTCGCTCAGGATGCAAGGCAGTGGACTCTGCAGGAGTGCATACAGTATGCCCTCGACCATAACATCCAGGTGAAGCAGCAGGTGAACACCACTCGCCAGCAGAAGATTCAACTTGATGACAACAAGGGCAATCATCTCCCCACGGTGGATGCCTCAGTAGGTCATAACTTCTCGTTCGGTCGTGGTCTTACTGCCCAGAACACCTACGAGAACACCAATACTTCGAGTACGTCGTTCCAACTCGGAGCTTCTGTCCCCCTGTTTGTGGGTGGCAAGATAGTCAATGCCGTCAAGCTCTCGCAGCTCAACCTCGATGCCTCGCTTGCCGACCTCGAAAGGGCGCAGGATGACATCCGCACACAGGTGGCCAAGGCATACGTTCAGATACTGTATGATATGGAGGTGAGCGATGTTGCCAAGCGACAGATTGCCATCGACTCGATGCAGGTGTATCGACTTGAGAGAATGATGGAGGCTGGCAAGGCAAGTCAGGCTGAGGTGTCGCAACAGAAGGCGACACTTGCGCAGAGCCGGCTCACTGCCACTAATGCCGACAACAACTACCGTCTCTCGCTGCTCGCCCTCTCCCAACTGCTCGAACTGCCAACTCCCGAGGGATTCTCTATCGTGAAGCCCGATGTGGCTGCCATCACCCCGTTGAGTGGTAATGAGGGAAGTATAGTGGCTCCAGATGTCATCTACGCCGAGGCTCTCGGAGTGAAACCTCAGGTGAAGGCAGAGCAACTGCGACTGCAAGCTACCGACTTCAACATCAAGATAGCCCGTGCCGACTATATGCCGTCGTTCTCTTTCTCGGCGGGACTGAGCACCAACTACTACAAGACCTCCGGCTTTGAGGCCGAAGGATTTGGCAAGCAGTTGAAGAACAACTTCAGTCAGTATCTCGGATTCAACCTCGCCATTCCCGTGTTCAACCACTTCTCCACTCGCAACAAGATACGCACTGCTAAGATTGACCGCGAGAACCAGTTGCTGAAGCTGGAGGACACCAAGAAGACTCTCTATAAGGAGATTCAGCAGGTGTATTACAATGCCGTGGCTTCTGAGGCGAAATACACTTCCAGTCAGCAGGCTGTGATGAGCAATTCGGATGCCTTTGCCCTGATGAAGGCGAAATACGAGAACGGCAAGGCCAACATCACCGAGTTCAACGAGCAGAAGAACAATCTCCTGAAATCCGAGAGCGACATGGTGCAGGCCAAGTATGAATACCTCTACAATTCAGCCCTCATAGATTTCTATCGTGGCAAGGCTCTAAGTTTCTGACGCAACGACTAATGTTTTTGTGCTATATATTATATTTTAACGAGACTGTGACTTCCTATGAGGAAACACAGTCTCGTTCTTCTT
>JBJEAY010000739.1:0-5026 GCA_051869575.1 Prevotella sp.
AGTGGCACGCACTGCGTCCACGAACGCCTGGTTATACTTCATCAGAATCGGGGTCAGTTCGGCATCCTTGCCATTGAAGAGGTCGTAGTTTTGGAACGGCTCGTTCAAACCCGCAAAGAGCAGGTGCTCGTCGTAATTTTGGAATGCATTGGCTATCTGTGTCCAAAGGGTCTTGAGCATGGTGGCCTTCTCGGAGATTGTTGTGTCGTCAACCTTACTGTACTTGTCTGCCGACTTGCTGAATCCGAGAACCTCAATCCAACCGCCATCGTAGTGGTCGTTGAGCACTACATAGAGTCCGGCGTTGATGCAATAGTCAACCACCTCCTTCACACGTTCCATCCACTCGGTGTCAATCTTTCCGTTATTGCTGTGGATATACCACGAGCAAGGAATACGCACCGACTTGAAGCCCTGCGACTTGACATAGTTGATAATCTCCTGTGTGGTCTTGGTCTTCTGCCATGCTGTCTCAGCTCCAAGTCCGTCGCCCACGGCTTCCATTGTGTTGCCAAGGTTCCATCCGGGATACATCTCGGCGGCAATCTCCTTTGCAGTGCGGAATGTGTATGACTCCTCGGGCTTGATAATCTTGCCCAACTGTGTCACAGAGATACGGGCGAAAGCACCGTTCAGGTTGGCAAGGATAGTGCCTTGGCGCTCCTCGCCTGTGTTCTTATCACACAAAACCGAGAAGGACGACGACTTCTTGTCGCCCGAAACACGAGACACTGTGAGCCAGTCAACTTCGCTGCGCACGAATGCCGTACCGCCATTTACTGTGAAAACTGCGTCACCACCGTCCACCCCGAACGAGAATTCGGTGGTGGAGATGTTGAGAGTACCATTGCTTTCTGCCAGCGGATTGGGATTACTGTCGTCGCTACATGCCGACAGCATCATCGCACCCAGGGCAAAGAGCATCAGGAATAATGATATCTTTTTCATATTTTCTTAATTCTTAATTTTTAATTATTAATTAGAATTTACCAAGGCTTTGCAAACAGCTCAGAAGAGAAGTTGCCGATGGTGTATTTCGATGACTTCTGGAAACCGAGTGAAAGCACGCAGTTGTTGCCCTCCACCTGTGTCTCTCCATCGAATGCAGGATTAGCGGCTGTGCCACTACCCCAGATGTTGTGGAGCTCTACACGGAAGTTTCCATTATTCTCAATGTCGCCATAGAGAATCTTCGAAGCATCGAACGGAACATTCGCATCGTCGTTAACTACTGACTTGAGCTCAGCTGAGAAGCCAGAGAAGTAGCTACGGATACCCACAATATCAACGAGACATACGGCACCGTTGGCAGGACCTACGCCACCGCAATCTGCATCAACGTCGAGCGACATTGTGTAGTCGGCATCTGAAACCAACTTATACTGGAAGTTGTCCTTCACCACCTTGATGGCTCCTGGATTCTCCTTGCCCCAGTTGCCTGGCATCGACCAATCCGAATTGAGACCTACGGCAGTCTGCTTAGCCATAAACTCGAGGTTGGTGTCAAGTGAAACGATGGTGAATGTCACCTCGAAGGTAGAGTTGAACGCAAGGGCAGTCTCCTCGGTTGTTTCACCGCCACCTGGGCGGAAAGGACTATCCTTCAAGCCATTCCATGAATCATTGTGACCTGCACCCCAGATATTAGCCATCTCTATACGATACTTTCCGTTGTTCTCAATGTCGCCATAGTAGAACTTATTGGCATCAAACAGGACGTCGTTGCCGTCGGCCTTGATGGCGTCAATCTTCACGAATGCATTGGGATATGCAGCTGCGAAACCTTCGATATCGATGAGATAAACCTGACCGTAAGCACGAGGCTCGGCAGCATTGAATGTCAATGTGTAAGTGCCAGTCTGTCCACCTGCCACTGTGCAAGTTGCACCTGCCCATGCATCACTTGGCTCACCGCCGCCTGGAATCTGACCATAGCAGGTCAGCGTAGCCTTATATCCATACTTCTCCAACTGTGGAATCATGTTGATACTCAACTGGCATGGACCCTGTGAAGGATCGGTGCGAAGCACACCCAACTGCAATGATTTGTCGGTGAGCGAGAGAATCTTGATGTTGTTCTTCAGGTCGTCAACATATCCAGGAGCGAAGTTAGAAGGAGCAAGACAGTTGGCACCATCGAGGGTGATGGTCTTGTTTGCCTCATCCACTTTGTATGTGCCTTCCTCAGTTGTTTCCTTACCGTCGGCATCCACATGCTTGACAACCACTGTGCCATCCTCATTGAAGGTGATAGAACCCTGGCAGTTGGCAGCGCTTCCGCCCACTGCCCATGAGTTTCCGGCAAAGTCGGCATCCCAGCACCAAGAGTCGCCTACGATAGGTTCGTTGTTGGTGACAGTGCGCCATGAATCCTGTGTACCATAGAAGTATGAAGGTCCGTGGAATACCTGATACTCACCATCGAGGGTGAGGTCGATTTCCCATGTCTTGCAGAGCAGTGACTTATCGAACGGTACATTCTTTGCCACTGATACTGGACGAACAGAGAGTGCCTGATAAACAGGAGTTGTAGAACGTCCATTGCCACCCTGATTGAAGAGGTAGCTCATGGCAAACTGAGTGTCGTTGGCATTCACAGAGCCTGAGAGATAGCGACCTTCAGTGCCCACACCTGCCGCTGTGCGCTGGGTGCGCGAACCGGCAGCGGGCATAAAGATTGAATTGCCGTTAGGACCGGTGAACTGGTATCCAGCCACACCTTCCTTCTCCATCCACTCCACCTTGCAGCAGCGGAAGAGTTCCTCATATTCGGCAATAGTAGGGATGGTAGCCTTACCGTCGGTAGCCTTGTTGGCAATGTCCTGTGCCGACTTATAAATGTCGCCCGAAGCATAGTCCTCGGGATTGATGCTGGTGTTGTAGCCAGTGAGGTCGCCGAAGCCTAAGAGTGCACCGAGCTGTGTCTCCGATGAGGCACCGATGTTGCACTTAGCCCACTTGGTGGAAAGACCGAGATCGACAAAGTCGTTGTCAACATCAAATTCCTTGGCAGGAGTAGTGAATTCCTTGGTGTCGCCATAGACAACACCCTGACCAAGGTCAACGTATGCCGCATAATAATAAGTGGTGGCAGGAACGAGACCAAGAGCCTCAACCTCGAAATCAGAAGAGAGTGCACCGGGGATGCGCACTCCCGCACGCACACGCTCGTCGCCAGCCACACCCGAGACAACAATACCGCTCTCCACATCGTTAGGGAGATTGGATATCTGTCCTGCGAGCTTTACACTATTGGCGGTGAGGTCCTTGTAGTCACCAGTCACTGCCCTGGTGTCGGTGAGAACGAGACTGCTCACCTCGCCCTTATAGGTCATCTTGCCCTGGAGGGTGACAAAAGCCTGATAGTAATACACTGTTCCAGGCATACCTGAAATAGTGGCTTCGAAGGCGGAGTTGCTCGATGCCAACACACGCTCAGAGAGGTTGTCTTGAGACACACCATAATAGAATCCTGTCACGTATGCACTCGCAGCCTGACCTTCGAGTCCAGCCACTGTTCCGTGCATGGTGGCGGAGGTGGATGTCACGTCGGCAGAGCCAGTGACAACCGAACCTTCCTTCAACAGCGGAGCACTGTTAATATCATACTCGATGCTGTCATCACAAGCTGCGAAGCAGAAGCCCAGCACGAGCGCCATTATGCTATATAATATCTTATTCTTCATTGTTGTTCGTATTTAGAGTTTCTTATTCGCAATATCACTCAATCACACAGGTCACACTCTCGAACATGTCGGTATAGTCGCCTTCGCCAAATCCGTCGAACTGGATTGAGAGGTCAAGACAGGTGGAGGTGAACTTCTGAGTAGCACCCGTGGTGTTCTTCAGAGCGACGGTTGTCTCACCGTCAACATTCACTGTCACAGCATCATCGAGATCGAAGCATCCTGGCTCCCATGTGGTCTTGATGTTGTTGTCGATGAGGGCGCACTTAGGAGTCTTGCTCCAAGTGATGACACCGGGCTTGAGCTTGAAGGTAACCTTGATGGTCTGGTCCTTCTTGAGTTTCACACTGGCGGCATCCTTGAAGATACCCTTACCGCCTTCGCCATAGTGGTGGAATCCGAGGCGCACGCATCCGTTTTCTATCCAACTGATACCCTCGTCGCCATAGTTGGTGTTGAGAGGCACTACGGTAGGACCGCTTGCTCCTGTCTCAATCTTCTTGAAGTTGAGGGTTGCGCAGAGATAAGAATCCACATTGCCGTTCTCGTCCTTAGAAGAAGGCACACCGATAGTCATCGACTCTCCCGGCTCGCAAGCGAGGACGGTGAACTCCTTACCTGTCACTGTCACAGTGCGTGTGTCGTTGCTTGCAGTGAGGATGGTTATCTCGTCGTCGAAGATGAGTTTGCCATCGCTAATTGTCACCTTGCCCGAGCTTTCGCCACACTCATAGTTGTAAGAGCCGTCGGAAGCGCGAGAGATAACGAGTTCGAAGTCGCCAATCTCGTCGCCACATGCAGGTGCCCAGTTGGTGGTATAGTCACCATTGGTAACACTCTCCCACTTGCTCACTGCAGGCGAACCATTCCACCACATCCAGTCGTATGGAGTCTCGTCGTTGATGATATATGTCATCTGGTTGCCCACGTATGTCACACCATTGATTTCGGTGGTGAACATGTCGGTGGTGAGATTCGGGAATGTAGGCAGCTGCGGCTCGGTCTTCTCGATGAGTCCGCTCTCCTCCTTAGGTATGCACTCGCCATTGGTGTCGATAACCTCCTGCGACACGAAGTTCCATATAATCCACCACGGACCCTCGCTGTTAGTACGCATTGTGGCAATCTGCAACAGATAAGGTGTGCACTCGATAATCTTCACATCCTGGGTATAGTTGGAGCATACCTCGTCGAATCCTGCGTTGTGCAGCGAATAGCAATCGCTGAACGAGATGACAGGATGAGTCTTGTCGCTCACGTTGAGATTGAACTTACCGTTCATCATTGTGCCTCCATTGGCATCGTTGCGGAAGACAACCGCTGTACAACCATTCTGTGCA
>JBJEAY010000740.1:0-5021 GCA_051869575.1 Prevotella sp.
ACTATCAGTCGATGCTCGTTAAGAACGTGCAGAACATGCGTAGCATCTATCCTGCCGACAAGGCCGACAAACTCTCTGAGCGCAACTTCAAGCTCATCGAGGAAATCGCCGAGCGCACTCAGACCATCGAGCGCGGTGTGGAGGAACTCATCAACGCACGCAAGGTGGCCAACAAGATTGAGAGCGAGCACGACAAGGCCATCGCTTATCATGACACAGTGGCTCCCAAGATGGAGGAGATCCGCTACCAGATTGACAAGCTCGAACTTATCGTCGAGGATGACCTCTGGACACTGCCGAAGTATCGTGAACTGCTGTTCATTAGATAATATAAGGAAACACGCAGACAATCTATTTCTTTTTTTGGTTGTTTGAAGTTTGCGGCGGGGAATGGTTGTGAAACTGTTCCCCGCTCTTTTTTGTCCACAGATTAACTTTTTTGGCACGGATTAACACGGATTGACACGGAGTTTTTTGTTGACCACAGATTAGCACAGATTGCCACAGATTATGAGCCTTTGGCTCGGATTGATTAATATTGAAAGATTGAAATCTGTGTTAATCAAAAATATCTTTGATATTGAAAAATCTGTGTTAATCTGTGCAAATCTGTGGACTTGAAAAAAAATAAAATATTAAAGAATTAAAATATTAAAAAGGAAAATCCGTGATAATCCGTGTTTTACGTGCCAAATAAATCTCTGTGCCCGATTAATACTATTTTAGCAAATATCATTGTTTTCGCAACAAATCCTTGGTCAATTGAAAAAAAGTGTGTATCTTTGTGCCGATAAAAACTATAAGTATGAATAAATATATAATTACATTATTAGTATCTATGTTCTGTCTGCCCTCAGTGGCACAAGACAAACCAAGCAGACTATTGGGAGCTGACATAAGTATGCTCCCTAAGTATGAGGAGAAGAAAACCGTCTTCCGCGATGCCGACGGAAAAGCTGTCGATGCCCTCAGCTTTTTCAAGGAGAGCGGATGGAATGCAGCCCGTGTGCGACTCTTTGTCAATCCCCATAAGGCACCCGAGCAGGGCAAGGGCGAAGGCGTATGCCAGGATATTTCCTACGTCGCCAAGTTTGGCAGACAGATAAAGGATGCCGGACTCCAGTTTATGCTCGACTTCCACTACTCCGACACGTGGGCAGACCCCGGCAAACAGTTCATTCCCTCCGACTGGACCGACCATAGCGTCGATGCCCTATGCAAACAGGTGTATAACCATACCGTCGAGGCTCTCAAGGCGATGAAGAAAGCCGGTGCCGAGCCCGAACTCATCCAGGTGGGCAACGAGATTACCAACGGTATGCTATGGCCTGTCGGCAAAATCAATCACGACGACAATGACGACTGGTCGATACTCTGCCGCATGGTGGCGAGCGGCACTAAGGCATGCCGTGAGCAGTGTCCCGCAGCCCGCATCATCATCCATACCGAGAAGGCAGGCGACTGGGGTATCACCAAGCGATTCTATCAGGAATTGCGCAATCATGGCAACGACTACGACATCATCGGTCTGAGCTACTATCCCATGTGGCACCGCAATGTGGGAGTCCTTTCCGCCACCCTCGACTCTCTTCAGACATTCTTCCCCGAAAAGGAGGTAATGATAGTGGAGACGGCTGCATATTATTCCCACGATAATGACAAATGGGCAAAGCCCGACCAACATTCGGAGTTCTATCCCATCTCCATCGACGGACAGACGATGTTCACCAAGGAACTCGTTGCCGAGTTGCGTCGCCATTCCAATGTAACTGGTCTCTTTTGGTGGTTTGCCGAGGAGAACGCCTCCGCGGGCGATGTCACCAAGGGATGGCTCAACCGCGGCTTGTTTGACAATCACACAGGACGCGCCCTGCCCGCATTTTATGAATTTAATAAATATCTGAAGCAATGAAGAAAACCTTATTATTGATTGTTGCGGCAATGATGAGCATTGCCACATTCGCGAAAAAAGACACCCCCGTAGATAAGTGGGGACAGTTGCAGGTGAAGGGCGCACAACTCTGCGACCAGAACGGCAAACCCGTAGTTCTGCGTGGTGCCAGTTTGGGATGGCATAATCTCTGGCCTCGCTTCTATAATCCCGGAGCGGTGAAATGGATTGCCGAGGATTGGAATGCCACAGTGATACGCGCCGCCATGGGCATCATGATCGAGGACAACTATCTCGAAAACCCGCAGTTTGCCCTCCAGTGCATCCAACCTGTTGTCCAGGCTGCCATCAAGCAGGGCGTATATGTCATCATCGACTGGCACTCGCATAGTCTCCTCAAGGACGAGGCTGTGAAGTTCTTTGGCGAGATGGCACAGACCTACGGCAATTATCCCAACGTGATTTATGAGATATACAACGAACCCGTTGAGGATTCCTGGGAGTCGCTCAAGGATTATGCCTCTGCCGTGATTGGCGAGATACGCAAGTACGACCCCGATAATGTTGTTCTCGTGGGTTGTCCGCATTGGGATCAGGACATTCACCTCGTTGCCGAGAGTCCGCTCAAGGGTTTCGACAATGTGATGTACACTGTGCATTTCTATGCCGCCACCCACAAGCAGTATCTGCGCGACCGTGTTGAGGCAGCCGTGTCCAAGGGCATTCCCGTCTTCGTCTCCGAGTGTGCCTCTATGGACGCTTCGGGCGACGGCAAGATCGACGAGGGCGAGTGGGGTGCATGGATTCAGATGTTGGAGAAGAACAGGATTAGTTGGGTGTGCTGGTCGGTAAGCGACAAAAACGAGACCTGCTCCATGCTTCTTCCGCGTGCCAAGGCAACAGGCGATTGGACTCTCGACCTCATCAAGCCTTGGGGCAAGATAGTAAGGCGCGACCTTCAGAAGTATAATAAGTAGTATTATGGCTGCGCAATCGATTGCGCAGCCATAATTGTATAATTAACAACCATTTAACGTCATTCTCCCCGGATTTTTACTACTTTTGCGCAAAATAACAATAAGTAAAAATCCTAAATATGAAGAAATTATTTACACTCGTTGCCGTCGCTCTCTCGTCGTTAGCAGTGATGGCTCAGGGCTGGCCCGCCGACTATAAGGGCGTGATGCTGCAAGGATTTTCCTGGAATTCGTATGTTGACACTCAGTGGGACAACTTGCGCAGTCAGGCAGATGAATTGTCTCAGTTCTTCAGTTTGATATGGGTTCCTAATTCCGGTAATTGTAATAATGGTTATAATAATATGGGATATATGCCCGTATATTATTACGACCAGAATTCAAGTTTCGGCACAGAAAAACAGTTGCGCTCGATGATTTCCACTTTCAAGGAGAAAGGAGTTGGCATGATTGCCGATGTCGTTGTCAATCACCGCAATAATATTGGTGAAAACGGTTCGTGGGTGGATTATCCAGTCGAGACATACGACGGACAGGAGTGGACAATGTATCCCTCGGATATATGTGCCAATGATGATAAAGGGAAGACAGGAACTTGGGCAAAGGAGAATGGTTTTACTCTCAGTTCCAACAATGATACAGGTGATGACTGGGATGGTTGCCGCGATCTCGACCATAAGAGCGAGAATGTGCAGAAGAATATCATCAACTATCTGAAATTCCTCAAGGATGACCTCGGATATATTGGTTATAGATATGATATGGTGAAAGGATATTCTTCATCATTTACAGGAAAATACAATTCAGAAACAGCACCCAAGTTCTCTGTTGGAGAATATTGGGATGGCAATGCATCTGTTGTCAAAAATTGGATTAATGGTACCAAGGTGAATGAGGAGATACAGAGTGCTGCCTTCGACTTTGCATTCCGTTATTCTGTGCGTGATGCATGTAATAATGGTGTATGGAGCAATCTTGCGAAAGAAACAGGTATAACTATCGACAATCGTGAGTATGCCCGTTATGCCATAACCTTCATCGAGAATCATGACACTCAGTATCGCAGTGCTTCTGAGCCTCTCGATCCGATAAAGAAGAATATTATGGCAGGCAATGCCTATCTTCTCACTTCCCCCGGTACGCCATGCGTGTTCCTGCCTCATTGGAAGCAATATAAGAGTGAGATAAAGCAACTCATTTATATCCGCCAACTTGCAGGCATATCTAATACAAGCAAGATGTATCAGATGGCAAGTAATAGTGCTTATTATGTAACTAAGACTATGGGAGAGAATAATCGTTTCACTATGTTTATTGGCGGTTCAAATGAATCTTATACGGTAGATGCTGCCACTCTGGTTGCAAGTGGTGATAACTATAAGGTTTATCTCAGTAACAACACAGAGACAGCATGGGTGAGTGTTCCGTCAGGCGAATATCCCGATGAATTCGAAGTTACTCTTACGGCAGTAAGTGCCTCAGATGGTGTAAAACTTGTTTATACTACAGATGGCTCTGAGCCTACCGTTTCAAGTCAGACTATTGATAATGGAAAGAATATAAAAGTAAGTGCCGACATGGTGCTCAAAGTAGGACTCTTGGTTGATGGCGCAGTGAAGGGCATAATCACCCGCAGCTATACCATAAAGCCTTTCGAGCCTCATACAGCTACCGTTTATGTTAAGGATCCTCAGTGGACCGATATGTATTTCTATGCTTGGGCTAATGATGAAAAGAGCACCCAATTGCTTGGTGATTGGCCAGGAATAAAGCAGACGGAAAAGAAAACGATAGACGGAAGTGATTGGTATTATCATTCATTTGATATTAATACTTCGGATTATAGCTTCAATATTATCTTTAATCAAGGTATGGGTAAGGATCAGACTGTTGACATCGGTCCAATCACGTCCGACAAGTATTATGAAATTGCAGAGAAGTCGAACGGCAAATATACCGTTACGGATGTTACCGAATCAATGACTTCCGGCATCTCCTCCATAATCTCTGATTCCAATCTCGGCTCTGCCCCCGTCAAGGTATATACCCTCACAGGCCTGGAGCTCCGTAGATTTGCCGCAGGCACCAAGACCTCTGATGCCGTCAAGGGATTACCCAAGGGAATGTATATCGTGGGCAACCGTAAGGTGGCT